>JAAXHY010000365.1 GCA_012270665.1 Dehalococcoidia bacterium | reverse complement strand
CGACTCCACCACCAGGTCCGGGCCGGTCTGAACGGTGTCCCCATGAATAGCCATACCCGGCCTGGGAATACTCCAATCGGCCCACTCCGGCGTATAGTCGGGCGCTTTTACGGCAGCCCATAGCTCGTCGTATTTAAAGACCTGTTGGGCTATCGCCCAATTCGTCACCTCCAGCAGAAGACATGGGCCTTCCAGTTGGCCGGGACAGTCGCCAACCTCATAGGCTTCCAGCATGACCACCGTGTGAATCTCGAGTTCAGTCGGGTCTGACCCCAGCGCCGAGACTATGCGTGAGTGCGCCGTATCGAAGTCCTCCCCGGTATTCGGAAGTATGAAATTGCGAATGTAGGTGTCCGACAGTTCGTACAATTCGGCTAGAATGGCGCCGTAGGCATTCCGGTCGCGCGCCTGCCACAGCGATTGCAGATACCACTCGCGATAGCTGTACTCGTGGTAATGAGGGGTTTCCGATTCCTGGGCCTCGACCGTCTGGCGCACACCCAACGCCAAGACGACTCCGAACAGAAGAAAAGCTACCCCGATGATAAACCTGGCTTTCATTCTCCACTCCTTCACAGACCCAGAACTTACGATGGCCGAGCGACTCTCGTCGCTCGGCCATCGTACAGATTTTTCCACAGACCTATCTATTGGCCGAACCTATACCCGCGCGAACTTCGACACCCTCTCGCCCCGGCCTATCTCCGTCACGTATATACTGCCCTGCGAGTCAACGCAGATGCCGTGTCCGCCTATCAGCGTGCCGAGTCCCGCGCCCTCATTGCCGCGCCATCGCGTCAGCAGTTCGCCGTCCATGGTCCAGACGCTGACACCGTTCCCGCCGCCCTGCTCTATCACGTAGATGATGTCGTCATGTATCCACAGGTCGCCCGGCGCGGTCATATCCGTCCACTCCTCGATGAAGTTGCCCTCATCGTCGAATAGCTGCATACGGTTGTTCTCGCGGTCGGCGATGTAAACGCGGCTGTTCCTATCCACCCAGATATTGTGAACCAGCGCGAACTCACCCGGCCCGGTTCCCTGCTTGCCCCATGACTTTATTAGCTCACCCCCAGGCGAGAACTTGTGAACGCGATGTCCGCCGTACCCGTCCGATACGAACAGGCACCCGTCCGGCGCGATTGCCAGGCCCGAAGGCATATTGAACGGCAGCCCCTGGAACGACGGCGACGGCGCCAGTTTCTCACCCAGCGTCCGTATGACCTCGCCCCCGGGAGTGTACTCAGTTGCGATATGGTAGTCGCGGTCCACCAGCCAGACATTATCGTTGGGCGCGATGTATATCCCGTGCGGATTCGCCGAGAACGTACCCTCGCCCCAGGAACTTATGAAATTGCCGTCCGTGTCCCAGATAGTCAGAGGATGCAGGCCCCGGCTGAAGATATGAACCTCATCTTTCGAGTTCACCGCGCCGTCGGATGCCGCGCCGAACTCCCAGTACCTGGGCATATTCGGCCATTCGTCCACTCGTTCATATTGGTAATCGCCCGATCCTACAACTGCCACGATTATTCGCCTCCTGAAGATTCCATGTGTCAAGTAAGCGCTACGATTCTATTTCTCACAACGTTCTTCGTCAACCAAGCGCACGGCGTAGGCAGGGCCTTGCAAAGTCGGCGGACGATGCGACATATATCATAGTTTATAGATACGCGGGAAAG
>JAAXHY010000073.1 GCA_012270665.1 Dehalococcoidia bacterium | reverse complement strand
TCGGAAGAGATGCTCGAAGCCCTTTCCTCCGGCGTGGAATTCGACCGAATCAAGACTATCATGGAGATGTACTGCCGCGGACTCGCGGGCGAGGAGATCAAGCTAGCTTCTTCACCCGAACTGGTGGACAGGAACATCGGCTGGGTGTCGGCGGAATCTCCGACCACCGAGGGCTCGACCGTATTCGTGCCGGACGTCGTTGATCGCTATCACACCAAGGACGAGAACTTCTCCTGGTTCAAGGTAGTCTCTACACACCAGGTGGCTCACCTAGAATTCGGCAGCTTTTTCTTCGGATTCGATACGCCCTCCGCGCTTTTCGAGGATCGCCGCCACGAGGTCGAACAGCAGAGGATAGCCGAGACTGGCCCCATCAACGGAAACGTCGCGGACATGGATCTGTCCGGTGAGGGGCTGGAACGTGGCTGGATTACCGATATGCAGCGGTTCTTCAATCTGTTCGAGGATCGCAAGCTCGCGCTGGATGTGTTTACCGTCGTAGAAGACGGCAGACTCGACTTCCGAGTCAAGTATGAGTATCCCGGCATCAAATCTGCCTATGCGCGCGTCCAGATGGATTCGTCCGAGGGCAGGCCGGAGATAACCGATATGCCCGCGCGAGAGGCTATGGTGGAATTCCTGGTGAGGCTAAGCCTTCAACAGTACAGGGAGATCCCGGCTCCACATGACTATGTGGAACAGGCGAAGCAGATAACCTCTATCGCGCGTCAGATTCTGAATGCCGAGGCTACAGTGGAGGACACCGCTGAGGCCACTCTCCGCATCTACGCGATCATCTCCTCGATTCCCAACGAGGAAGTCCCTCCGGAAGACTGGGACGACGTGGATACAGAAGAGGACCAGGAAGAGGAATACTCCGACCCTGACGACATGCAGGACCTTCTCCAGCAGATGGCTATGGGCATGGACATGGAGTTCCGCCCGGACAGCGAGCAGGAATACGAGTCCTCTGAGGAAGTTGACTACCGGGGAGACTTCAAGCCTGAACTCGTACAGCTTCTGACACAGCTCCGTATGCAGCAGCAGGACAACGCCGGGGAGTCCGCGGGAGAGCCCATCACCCAGGAACAGCTGGAGGAGTTGCTCCAGAACAGCGCGGAACTGGACTTGGAAGCCGTCGAGGGCGACTTGCAGGACACTCAGGGAATGTTCGCGGACAACCTGCTCAAGGAAGCGGGTATGCAGTTGCCAGACAACCCGGAGTTCAGCAATGGGCCCTTCGTGCATATAGACGAGGACGGCGATTCTCTGGAAGCCAATGAGCCGCAGACATTCGTGTACGACGAGTGGGACTTCCGGGCGGGCGACTACAAGCCGAGGTGGTGCATCGTCCGGCAGAAGATGATGGCCGAGGGCGATCCGAACTTCTTCGGCGCGACACTGCATAGCTACGGCGGCCTGGTATCGCGCATTCGTCGGCAGTTCGAGCTCATGGTGCCCGAGACTTTCCGCAGGGTGCGAAAGCTGGAAGACGGCGAGGAGTTGGACATTGACGACGTAATCGAAGCCATAGTGGACATGAAGACGGGCGCGAGTCCGTCCGACAAGTTCTACTGGCGCAGAAACAAGGTCCAGCGAGAGGTGGCTGCCGCGTTCCTCATAGACACGAGCGCATCCACCGCCGAGGCCATAGATGAGGGCAAGCGCACCGCGGACGACTGGGACGCCCCAGACGACCCGGTTGAGTACATGGTTTGGCTGAGAACCCGCAGAGGTGAAGCGGCCCGCAGATCGTACAAGCGGATCATAGACGTGGAGAAGGAGGCGATTGTCCTGATAGTCAACGCGCTTGAGGCCATAGGGGACATATACGGCATATACGGCTTCTCCGGCTACGGTCGTGAGAATGTCGAATACTACACTATCAAGGACCTGGACGAGACCTTCTCGGACCGTGTCAAGCGTCGGATTGATCGCGTAGCGCCACTCCACGCCACGAGGATGGGGCCGGCCATCCGCCACACCACCTCCAAGCTGGAGATGGCGGACGCGCGAACCAAGATTCTGTTCCTGGTGAGCGATGGGCGTCCTCAGGACCGTGGTTACAGCCGCGAGGGCGTGGAGAAAGAATACGCCGTCCACGACACGCGTATGGCCCTCGAAGAGGCGCGCAGAAAGGACATCAACGCCTTCTGTCTGACAGTGGACAAGAACGGCCACGACTATCTCAAGACGATGTGCGCCGACATGGGCTACGAGGTTCTGGACAACATATACGACTTGCCCGAGAGACTCTTGTTCCTCTACCGACGCCTGACGATGTAGGGCGATAGCGCGTGCACGGGGTGTCTCGGCTCACACTGACTGAATATACGTAAAAAGGGCGTTCCGTAACAGGAATGCCCTCGGGTTTCTCGTTTCACGTCCAGGTTCGCTAGCTCTACTGAATCCCAAACATCTTGCCGCGACTCGCGCCGTCTCTATCAGGAGCCGTTTCGGGCCTGTTCGTCGCGCAGCCGCGCCGCAAGGTCCGGTGGCACGGAAATCCCGGATTGCTCCAGCAATGTGGTTACGAGTTCGATAGTCTCCTGTCGACCTTCTTGTCGACCTTCCTCTCGGCCTTCTTGCCGACCCTCCTGACGGCCAAGCTGTCTCCCCTCGTCACGAATCTGTCTCAGCTTTGCTTCGCGGATTGCCTTTCCTGTCTCGAACATTCTTCTCCCCCAGTCGAATAGCGCGCCCAACGGCACTACCAATGCCCAATAAATCTGAGCTACGGCGGTTCGGAATGCCTCGTAGAGCCAGAAGTCCGAACCGGAGAATAATTCCAGAATGGCCACGCTGGCCAATGCGACGAGAGTAAAACCGGTCGCCTGCCATCCAATGCCGCGGTCTGAAAATCCGCGAGAAGTTCCCGGTGAGTTCATTGTACCACCTTGCGGCCTGGCGCGCTGTCTTAGCCCCAGCGCGATTCATGCCCGCCTGAACCCGTTTCGACGCATCTGGCGAGTTCCAGAAGCGCGTGTGTTACAGCCCGCTCTCGAATACGGAGTCGCCGGGTGGGGTAATGTCCCGAGCGGACGAAGACTTCCTCCCCTGTCGCAATTCCTATGTGGGTCGTGCCGACGGGACCTGAGTTCTTCGTCTCTTCGGAAACGAGAGGCGTTATGGCAAGGCCGACGTCGGCCTCCAGTTTCTCTCTGGCCGCCTGCGCCAGGAGGGTGGCGTCCTCTGGCTGTGGACTATTCGGGCTTGCGATGGACGCTCCGAGTATGACCCGACCCCCATTGCCGCCGGTAACGACTATGCTCCCAGCCAAGACACCGGAAGCGGATGCCGATTCCAGCAGAGCGCTGGACAGCAGCCCGCCGGTGAATCCCTCCGCGATAGCCAGCGTCAGGCTCCTCTCTGAAAGAGCGTCCAGCGCCGCCGACACAGGGGTGTCGTCGTCTTCACCCCAGATAGCGTGGCCGGCTATCTTCCTTATCTGGCGCTCCATTGGCTCGATGAGAGCCTGAGCCTCTTCCTGAGTGGACGCGCTGGCAATGGCGCGGAGATGTATTCCATCCTGCTTGGAATAGATGCCCAGGTTGGGATTCTCGCTCTCGAAGAGATGGGACAGCATTTCATCGAGCCCCCCCTCCGTGATGCCAAAGGTCTTCAGGGTACGTGTAACTATTGCGATCTGTGGATTGAGCGAGCGCAGACGGGGGCCGACTTCGTTGTCCCACATATAGCTGATTTCCCTCGGAGGGCCGGGCATAGCCGCGATGACGTGCCCGTTCTTCTCGACCCACCATCCCGGCGCTGTTCCCATAGGGTTGGGGATGACCTTCGCGGAGGGGATCAGAGTTGCCTGCTTGATGTTCGTCGCGGGCATCTTGACCCCGCGGCTCTCGAACTGAGACGTGAGGCGCGCCAGCAGGTCTTCCCGCACCTCCATCTCCTCGCCCAGAACAGCGGCTATGGACTCCCTCGTAAGGTCGTCGGATGTCGGGCCCAGTCCTCCGGTGGTTATCGTGATTTCCGACCTGCTCAACGCGCGCGCGATAGCCTCCTCGAGCCGTCCCGGGTGGTCGCCGACTTTCGTGGCCCAGCGCAGTTCGACGCCTATCTTGGCTAATTCGTCGGCGAGATAAGAAGAATTAGTGTCCACTAACTCGCCCATGAGCAGTTCGGTTCCGACGGAGATAATCTCAGCGTTCAAAGGATTGACCTCGTCTATGAAATGAAAATTCGGCCACTTTCGCTCAGCCAGTCTGCAATGGAGGCACAAGTATATCCCGCCTTGACGGCGGTTGAAAGGCGTGGATGACTGGCTGCGCTATCCCGACTGCGCGGCTGGTTCCGATTCCTCAGCGTATGGAACGTTTCCAACGAGGTCGAACATCTTGTCAGTCCACACAGCGTCAAGAAGGACCACGGGCACCAAGGTCTGATCTGACGCGGGGACGGCAAAGTAGTGTTTGCCATCCTCCGTCTTGTTGCCGATCAGGAAGAGGACGCCGTCGGTGAACCTCGTGCCTCGCTCCGTTAACCCTGAAAAGCGTATCTCTATCGAGAGGCCGTCTTGATCTATGCCCCAGTCCACGTAGTCGCGGTCTCGGACCCGGTACTCTGCGACCTTGATATTCCCCGGCCCGCCTATAAGATGGATGTACTCGGACGCCCATACTTCTTCATCGAGGGACCGGTTATCTATGTCATTGGTGAAGTGCCGCGCGAACCACTCTCCGTCCTTCTGCTGAATTCGCAGGTATGGAGGGTCCATCTTGCCGGGAGCGCCCAGCACAATGTTGACCTCGGCAATAGTCTCCGGATCTCTTGTCTCCCACCACTTTGGAACAGGGGGCTCGTTTGCGAGCCTTCCAAGCACGTCTCCCCAGATGTCGGCTATCAGGAATAGCTGAGGGAATCCGATGACCTGGCCGTAGTTGTGATTTCCGTCCGTGGTCTTGTCCCCAAGACGGAATTCAAGTTCACGGTCCCCGGTCAAGCCAAGATTCACGATAAGACCGGGGTCGTCCAGGCCGTACTGGACGGGATCCTCGATGATGGGCCGGACGGTAGAAAAATCGCGTCTGGTCTGCGGGCCGCTGAGAAGAAGGACGATTCCCCCCCAGCGCAGATGTGAGGGTGGAATGCCTTCCAGCCGGTCGAACACCCAAGAACCTTCCCCAATCTTGGTGAAACTCTCGACGTTCTCTCCTGAACGAACTTGGATGTGGGTGATGTCGTCGAAGCTAACCTGGTAGAACCAGGGCGACTTGGGGGCGCTCTCTTCCTCACGCGCGAAGGGATTGAAGTAAACGACCGCTCCAATTGCAACTGCGACTACTACCAGCGCTACGGTAAATTTCCAGTTCATATCTGCCGCCTGTTACCGGCGCCTCCACCACACGAAGATTGCAAGTATAAGCATGATTATGGGCGGAACGAACCAGCTCGACCACTTGATGAAGTCTCTCTCTCGCTGGTTCACCACCAACTCCCTGAAGGGAATGAGCTTCGGTCTGATTGAAATCAATTCATAGTCTTCGGCGAGCCAGTTGACCGAGTTGAGCAGTAAGTCGGCGTTATCGCTGCTGAAGAAGAACTTGTTCTTGGCAAAGTCCGAATCCCCGAACACCACGATCTTGGCCACGGTGTCTTCTGTGGTGACCGGCCGGCCTGTCAAGGTGCCTCCCGCCTGAATGACCGCTCCGACATCGAACGGCCCCTGGAGATCGTCCCCGGGGTCGTAGTTGACTTCCTCGGGATGAGTCTCGAGCCAACTTGCGGGAGTCGTATGAGTCAAGGACCCGTATGTCATGTAGGGCGGAATATCTTCGATGGGTATGATGGGCTGTACCGCCGTAGCGTCAGTGAAGAACACCACATTCAGTTGATCAACGATTGGCACGCCGGTCAGGCCGCTCGAGACGAACTGCGCGTTTGACTTCTGGGCCATTGGCGACTTGGCCTCACCCGCCACGTTGCTAATCAGGTCGGCGATTGGATTATTGCCAATAAGCAGACCCCATTCGGCGAGCAATTGCCGGTATGTGTCGGGAGCGTCCGGATCGAGCAAGATCACCATCTTGCCACCCCTTATCAGGTAGTCCATGATGGCATCCATTTCGTCCGAATCCAGATCGCGCTTGGGACCGGCTACGATCAGGATGGCCGCGTCTTCGGGCACCTGGCCATCCTGTTTCAGGTTCAGCGAACGAACCTCGTAATTGTCCCTCTGCATCCCCTGCAGAGCGAAGTCGAGCCCTTCCTCATCCGTCTCACCGGTTGTGGGGTCGCGCGTGAATGCCGCTTCCTGGTGCCCGGTGAGGAAATAGACACGCTTCTGCTGTACCCCCGTGGCTACGAGGATACCGGTCACGAAGTCCTGCTCGGTCAGTGTGAAAACGCTCTGCTGCACCTCGGTCTCCAGGTCTTCAAAGACAACCACCGGAAAGTCTCGGACGTCATACTGAACGGCTACGCTCCTGTTGAGTTCAGGATCTATGAACCGGTAGGTGAAGTTGGAACTCCGGCGCGAGAACTCATTCAGAAGGTCTTCAGCCTGTTGCTGGTCGAATGCGGTCCTCGTGTCGGTCGGAACGAAGAAAGCATTCGCCCTGACCGGTTTATCCAGCGTTTCCAGGACCTGTACTGTGTGCTGGGAGAGGCTGAACACCCTCGTGGCAGTCACATCAACCCTGGTCGGACTGCGAAAGAGCAGGAAGTTAATCAATATCATTATGATGAAAAACGCCAGCGTCATCACTGCTATGTTGGCGCCGTAGCGCCCCTGAGGT
>JAAXHY010000594.1 GCA_012270665.1 Dehalococcoidia bacterium | reverse complement strand
GCGAGTACTGGCGATTCGACCCGTCGGGCGGTGAGTATCACGACGCCTTTCTCGGAGGCGATGTCCTGGGCGATGACGGGAAGTATGAGCCTATCGAGATAGTAAGCGAGTCTGAGACGCGACATTGGGGATACAGCGAGGTCTTGGAACTGGAAGTGTGGTGGTACGACGGGAAGTTGCGCTGTGAGCGGAGGGTTCCTTCGGACACCTGAGGAGTCGGAAGACGCTGCCGAGTCAGAGCGAGTCGCTCGTGCGTCCACCGAGCGGCGCGCCGAGTCAGCCGAAGCGCGCGTGGCCGAGATGGAATCCGAGTTGCGCCGACTGCGGGGCGAGTTGCGCCCCGATGAACCAAAGGCGCGTATCCCCGGTCCCTGCCCCCTCCTAAGCCCGCGCCCCCTCGACCCCAGCCGGCAGCGACACCCTCACCGTCGCCCGGCTGCGCCTCGGCGACAGCGCCAGCAGAGTCCCCAGTACCATGATCGGCCCCGACGCCCACATCCACCACACCATCGGATTTATCAGAACCCGGAACACCGCCTCGCCATCCCCCCTGAACTCAGATGGCACTATGTAGAAATCCTCTATCGGCGTGCTGTGTATCGCGCCTATCGTCGAGGCTATTCGGAACGACGGGTACTCCGCCCTGAACGGCTCCATCATCCCCAGGTATCTATCACCCGCGTACACCTCGAAGCGCGCGTAGTCCTCCTCCCGGTCCGGGAAAGATGCGTGCTCGGTCCCAACGAACGTGAACCTGTACTCGCCGAGCGTTTCGGTGTCTCCCGGACTCATCGCGAAGTCCCGCTGCACCGAGTAGAACGACGACCCTATCGCGCCCGCCGCCAGCATTATGATCGCTAGGTGCACCACGTACCCGCCGTACCTCGGCCTGTTCGCCGACAGCAGCCTCACGAACGCCATGTGATACGCCTCGCCTCGCCTATGCCGCGAGACAGTCCCGCGTATCCACTCCTGCAGGATCCCCGCCGACACCATAACGCACGTCATGAACGCCACCAGGGCCACCGGACGGGTCACGCCCGTCGCGTACAGCGCGCACCCCACGACGAGCGCGGCCAGCGCCGGGTAGCGCAGCATCATAAGGATATTGCGCGGAGCCGCCCGCCTCCACGGCAGCATCGGCCCCACACCCATGAGCAACACGATCAGAAGCAGCACGGGTCCGTTGACCCGGTTGAAGAACGGCTGCCCAACCGTCATCACCGTGTCGCTCGCCGCCTCCGAGAATATCGGGAAAATCGTCCCCCACAGCGTTACGAACGCCACCGTCAGAAACAGAACGTTCTGCGCCAGGAACGCGCTCTCCCGCGACAGCAGCGATTCCAGCTTCCCCCTGCTCCTCAGCGTGTCCAATTTCCATACGAACGCCGCTATGGAAGCGATCATCGTCGTCGCCATGAACGCCAGGAACAGCCAGCCCATCGAGGACTGCGCGAACGAATGCACCGACGGTACCGGCCCGCCCCGATTTATGAACATTCCAAGCTGCGCCATCGTGAACGCGATGATGATTATCACCATGTTCCACATTCGGAACATCCCGCGCCGCTTCTGCACCATTATCGAGTGCACGAACGCCGTCATAGCAAGCCACGGCATCAGCGCCGAGTTCTCCACCGGATCCCACGCCCAGTATCCGCCCCAGCCGAGTATCGTATAGGCCCACCACGACCCGAGCAGAAGCCCGGCAGTCAGAATCAGCCACGAAATCATTCCCCACAATCGGCCCTGGTCAACCCATTCGTCATTGCCACCCTTGTTGGCGAGCAGAGCGCCTATCGCTATCGAAAACGGGATAGCCACCGACACCAGCCCCGCCATCTGCAAAGGCGGGTGTATGAACATCCCGAAATGCACCAGCAGCGGATTGATTCCCTCCCCGTCCATCGGCGGCGCTTCCAGCCGCGCGAGCGGGTTAGCCAGGAACACCATCACCCCCAGCAGAAACGCCAGCGACAGCGCCATTATCCCCACCGCGTAGGGCGACGTATAAGGCAGGTTCTTGCGGATAGCTACTATCGCCACCACCGCCATCAGCGCGAATATCACCGCCAGGTAGAGCATCGAGCCCGCGTTCCCGGCATAGAAAGCAACCCAGGTGTACTCTCTCGGCATGGCCAGGTTGCTGTTCTCCGCCACGTAACGTACAGAGAAGTCGTTGTTGACGAATGCGTAGATCAAAGCTCCCGTCGCCACTACCAGCAGCGCCGGAATGCTATACATCCCGAACCGGCCGCTCACGAGCAACTCCGGCGAGCGTCTTGCCACACCCAGAAACGATGCCGCCGCCGCGTACACAGAAACGATGAACGCCAGCGCGAGCGCTATCTGTCCCGCTTCCACTATCACTGCGAACTCCTCTCGCGCTTACTCGAATCTATCGTCATTCCCGTGAAAACGGGAACCCCGAAGGGCTCGCCGCTCGGCAATCCATACATTGCCAATTGCGTAAGTCCTAATAGTATGAAGGCTCAATCTTCCTCCCGGTTTCGCGCGCTCTCGTCCGAGTCGCCGACGCGGTCCTGAGTCGCCGCTTCCAGCATGCGTACATATCTCATACGCTCGTCATCCTCCTCATCGTCCTCACTGCCCTGCTCCGAGATCCTCCTCATCCACCGAAGCGTGAGAAACAGGGACACTATCGCCAGCGCGAACGCCAGCGGAGGCGCTACCCACGCCGCGATTCCGAAGCCCGCAGACGGCGGCTCCATGAGCACGCTCGGCCCGTACCTTTCCACGAAGAAGTCCTTTATCTCCCGCTCCGACCATCCCAGGGCCAGCTTCTCGTCAACTATCGCCCGCATCTGCGCCGCAAGCGGATTCTGACTCTGGTCAATGGATTCCCCCGGACACACAGGACACATTATGCTCTTGTTCAGCGCCGAAGCCCTGCGCTCTTCATCCGGCACGTCGGAGTCAGTGGTGGTAACGCACCCGTACGCCAGCGCCATAGCTGCTATCAATGCGAAAATCATGACTCTCCATGAGCTATCCCGATTCGCAGTCCACGCTATCCTGTACATCCCAACATCCTGTACATCCTGATTCAGACAATCAATTATAGCCGCCATTCGTCCCACATGGTAGAAACTGGAAACTGACAACTCCCAACTGATAACTGCTATAATCTGCGGCGTTGATACAACACCGTCAGGAGTGCCCCATGTCTCTTCTAATCGTCGCGTCGGACAGCCCCGGCGCCGGCAAGACCGCCGCCGCCCTGGCCCTGGCGCGGATTTCTAATGAGAATAGCAGGAGCGCTTCGGCCTTCAAGCCCTTCTCACTCTCGGACGACGATCCGGACCAGGCTGTTTTTACCGATCTCGCAAACCCCGCGCCTGACGGTTGGCCGATAAGAGTGGCAGACTCGGGACCCACAAGCGACGACATAGCTGCTGCCGCGCATCCCCTGTCCATAGCGGCTGCGGGAGACAATCCGGTCATCGTCGAGACGCCGACCGAGATTGGCGCTGAAGGACTGTCCGAACTAGCGGACGCCTGGGACGCCAGCGTCCTCCTTGTTGCCGCCTATCGCCGCGACCTGCGCGCGTCCGACTTGAGTGACTGGCGGTCCGCCCTCGGAGACAGGCTCACGGGCGTGCTGGTCAACGGACTCACCCGCTACCTCGGAACAGAGGCCAACGACAACCTGATTCCCTCACTTGAAGAGGCCGGAATGCCCCTCCTGGGCCTCATACCCGAGGACAGATTCATGCTCTCAGTCACCGTAGAGGAGATTCGGAATGGCCTGAACGGTCGTTACGTCGTGGACGAGGGCAACCTCAACGCCCCCATCGAATGGTTCCAGGTCGGTGCAATGAGCCTCGACCCCGGAGAACTCCGATTCGGACTCTACGACAACAACGCGATAGTCGTGCGCGGAGACCGCCCCGACATCCAGATGTCCGCGCTCAACTCATCAGTCTCATGCCTTGTCCTGACCGGCGGCATCGAACCCATAGAGTACATAACCTACGAGGCGGGCGAGGAGGAGGTCCCTGTAATGGTCGTCGAGACCGACACCGACTCCACGATGTACGCCCTGAACGAAGTGACGGCGCGCGCGCGAATGAACAACTCCGCAAAGGTCGGACGCTTCGCCCAACTGCTCAGGACGCGCGCCGATTCCGAGTTACTGCGGTCACTCCTCTAGGCTGCCCGGAAATTCGCCCGCGAAAAGGTCGCCTTCCTCCGGCCACTCGTCCTTAGGCATCTCGTAGTACGCCTCTATCTCGTTCCCGTCCGGGTCCGCGAAATAGACCCCAAGCGAAATGCCGTGGTCGCCCACACTTTTCACATCCACGTCGTTCGACTTCATCCGGGCGTATAGCTCCTTCAGGTCATCGAAGGACTCCATCTCCCACGCGAAGTGGAACAGCCCGACCCTGTTCTCCTCCGGCCCCGGCGCGTCCGGCCCGACGGGCACCAGCGCCAGTTCGTGCGAAGAGTTATCAACCGCGCTCATGAACGTCATCTGGCCCGGCCTCTTATTCGTCACGTGCAGTCCCAGGATGTCCGAGTAGAACCGCTCCGACTCCTCCAGGTCCCTTACCCTGATGACGAGATGACCAAGCTGCTTTGGCTTTACCATGATCTAGCCTCCTCCATGTCCTCTATTCGAGGGATGCGTCTCCTTACACTCTGAGTGTAGCGTCGGTTACGCCCTCGGTCAATTTGCGCCGGTTTACGACCCGTTTCGGAAGCGTCAATTTTCTGGTGTGTACCCAGCGTAGTATGACTATACCCAGCGCCTTGATTCGTGTCCTTCGTGGATATACTCACGCCCACCACTTTTGTGATGCTTACACCCGTTTCTTCACCCTACACATCTCTCGACCACATATGCAAAAATATCTCCATTATGAATAACTACTGGCTAATAGGCGGCGGAGCGGTACTGGGGATATTGATCGTCGCCAGCATTGTCGCCGCCGTCTTGCAGAAGGAGGCCGAGTTCGCCCCCGGCTCACCGGAGGCAGCCGTCCAAGCCTACCTGCGCGCGCTCGACGAAGAAGACTTCCAGGCAGCCTACGACCTGTTATCCCCCGAACTGCAATCGCGATGCTCCACCGGGGATATGTTCGGCAGAAGAGTCTCCAATAGATGGCAGCTTGAGGAAAAGCGTATAACCCTGGAAAGTGCGCAAACGATTGAAGAAACGACTTTCGTAACCGTCAGGGTGGCCGAATTGAGGGGAGGGGGTCTGTTCGGCCCGTCCGAATATGCTTTCGAGGTGAGTTTCGCGCTCAGACAATTCGATGGACACTGGAAATTTTCCCAAAACCCGTGGCCGAGTTTCGATTGCGCGAGAGATGCGCCGGAGCCGCCCAGGCCCGTAGCGCCATGAGCCAGCGCGCCGGGCGGCGTATGCAATCCCAAGAGGTGAATCTTGGACATCCTGGAATCGTTTCCCATTCTGATACTGCTGGCGATCATCGGCGGGGTCATATACGCCATCTACGCGTGGCGCAAACGAGAGCCGGAGTCCGACGAAGACTACGACCCCGGCATCGGGACGCTGAAACGGCTCTACTTCTACGGCATCTCGTTCGCCGCTCTTATGACGCTCGTAGCCGGCATCTCGTTGGCCGTCCAAAGCCTGCTGAACGTTCTGTTCGACGGGTCGGCGTTCTCCCTCTCATCCAACGCGCTCGCCTGGGGACTCTCGCTTTCCATCGTCGCGCTGCCGATATGGTTCTTCCACTGGCGATTCATCCTGCGAAGCGTCGCCGCTATGCCGGTCGAAAGTCGCTCGATAATCAGGAAGGTGTACATCTATCTGACGCTGGGCGTCGCGCTCGGCTTCCTCGCCGCCGTCTCATACGAGATACTCAAGTGGGCCATGAGGGCAGGCGAGTTCCCAGAGTTCAGCCTCGCTTCCATCCTGCCCTGGGCTATGATCTGGGGCTACCACTGGCAGATCGAATCCGCCGAGGGTCAGCCATCCATGGAGACCCGCGGAATCCGCAGGCTCTACCTGTACGCCATGTCGCTGGTGGGCGCGGGTATGTTCGCCGTCGGCGTCGGCGCCATGATTCACTCCCTGCTCCAGGACGGGTACGCCGCCCTGTTCCTGGTCGCGGTCACTCTGCCCGAGCAGACGGGGCTGGCGCGCGAGTCGCTGAGAACCGATTTGTCCGTGGCCATAGTTGGCGGAGCGATGTACTGGACGCACTGGCACAGATTCGCCCTCGGCGACAGGAACTCGGCCCTGCGCTGGATAACGCTGTTCATAGCGTCCATGGGCGGGATGGCAGCCGCGCTGGGAAGCGTCGGGGTGATGGCGTCCACAACGCTGTTCTGGCTTCTCGGAGCCGCGAGCGAAAGCGCCGCTCTGCGCTTCGAGGATATGCCCGGCGCCCTGGTGGTCGCATCCGTCGGCGCTGTCGCCTGGGCATTGTTCAGACGTCGTATGCTCACGGAGGCAGTCGGCGAATACGCCACTCCCGTCCGGCGAATCTACGACCATCTCATGGCCGCGTTCGGACTCACCGCCCTCTCAGGCGCGTCCTTCCTGGCCTTCAATACCGCGCTGGCGACCTTCGCCGAAGCCCTGAGCGTCTCCATCACCGACAGCGACGCCTGGCGGTCTCCCATAGCGGCCATACTCACCATGCTCATCATCGGCATCCCCGTTTGGGGATACTACTGGCGACGCCTGCGGCTGGCCTACGCCGCCGACCCTGAATCCGAGGCGACCTCCCTCTCGCACAGGATTTATGTCTTCGCCGTACTCGGCGCGGGCGCGCTCGCCTTCCTGGGCGGAGGTGGCGGGACGCTGTTCGTCATCCTCCGCGACCTTCTCGACGCCGCGCTGTCCGTGGAAACACTGCGCGACCTCGCGCCCGCAGTCGGGTTCGCCCTCACGTCCGCGCTCTTCCTCCCATACCACTGGGCCATCTACCGCGCCGACCAGGCTTACCAGCCCGACGAACCACAGCCAGAGCCCGCCCGGAAACGAGTGACCCTTCTCACCCCGGACGACGATTCCGCGCTCACCCAGGCTATCGAGGACGCCCTCGGCCACCCCATCCGTCAAGCGCGCTGGTCCGATCCGGAAGCGTTCACCCCAACACTAGATGGCGACGAAGCGGCCCGAATCGCCGACGAAATAGCCCAGGTCAGCGGCTCCAATGTCCTGCTCATCCCCGACCAAACCGCCAGACTGAAAGTCATCTCTTACGATTGAGTTCACCCTTACCAGTTAGTGAACGCGCCGTCGTTGCGCCTGAGTTGTGGAGTCCAGCCGTTCAAAGGCGCGGGATTGGCCCTGGCGAAGTCCTCGTCGAAGTCAACGCCCAGACCCGGCCTGTCCGCCGGCGTCCACGAGTAGCCGTCCGCCCACTCTATCTGGAGTGGGAATAGATCAGTGGCGAAACTGCCCGGACGACGCGGCATCTCCTGCACGCCCACGTTCGTCGAGGCCATGCACAGGTTGACGCACGCAGCCGCGCTCACCGGGCCCAGCGGGTTGTGCGGCACGATGTCAATGTAGTGCGTCTCAGCCCAGTGGGTTATCTTCAATGCCTCGGTAAGACCGCCTACTATGCACAGGTCTATCCGCGCGTAGTTGATCAACTCCTCCTCGATCACCTCGCGGAACGACCACTTGGAGGCCCACTGCTCGCCCGCCGCTATCGGTAGCGACACGTGCCTGGCCAGCGTGCGATAGCTGGCCGGGTTCTCAGACCGCAGAGGGTCTTCTATGAAGAACGGATTGAAAGGCTCCAGAGCGCGGCACATCGTTACCATGTGCGCCGTGTCGAGCCTGGTGTGAGCGTCGAAACAGAGTTGTATGTCCGGCCCAACAGCCTCCCTGACCATCGCCATCTGCTCTTCGGCCATACGGATGGATTCGACCGGCTCCATGATTCCGGGCTGGCCGAGTGGGTCGCTCGCGCTGCGGTACTCGAAGACGCCGCCCGTCTCGGGCTGTCCCCAGCGCACGAACTTCCAGCCGTCCGCCACGGCCTGCTTGGAGTTCTCCACAAGCTCCTCGTTGGTCCGCCCCTGCGTGTGCGGGTAGCACACCACCTTGTCGCGCACAGGTCCGCCCAGCAGCTTGTACACCGGCATATTGACCGACTTGCCTTTGATGTCCCACAGCGCTATGTCAATCGCGCTTATCGCGCAGCAATACACCTTGTCCGCCGGGAAGAATCCTCCCCTGAACATCTGCTGCCACAGACGCTCTGTGCTCCACGGGTCCTGCCCGATGACCGCCTCCGAGAGGTGCATGATCGCCTCAGTTATCGCGCCGCCCCAGTTCCTTATGCCTATCTCGCCCAGTCCGTATATCCCCTCGTCCGTCTCCACCTTGACGATGAAGTAGTTGCCGCCCTCCCCGTCCTGAACCGAATAAGGCTTTATCGCCGTAACTTTCATCTGTCGCTCCTAGAATGGTGAAAGAGTCACTCGAATTTCTTCCCCATTCTACGCCACGCGGACACAAGGCGACAGCCCTGTTAGAATCGCTCGAAGCTTACAGCTTCCGCCCTCTGCCCCCTCTTGCGCCAGAAGTACAGAGCGACAGCGACAACAATCGCTGCGATTGCGAGCGCGGCCACGCCGCCACGCCAATCGGCTGGAGTCATGCTGGTGGACGCCTCCTCGAAGCCAGCCCACACGTTCGCCGACGAGGGCGCCGGATGTCCACGATAGACCGCCTCGCGTTCGTTTGGGCGTATCTCGAGCTCGACGTCGGCGGGCAGAGACGCTATCCTGAGGGTCTGCTGGTCCACCGATATGATGTCCCCCACGCTGAAGTCGCTTATCTCCCTGGCGCACCATATCTGGTAAGAGTCGCCGGGGTTCATGGCGATAGGTTCAGCGTTGGAGGGAAACGACACCGCGGGGTTGAGTTTCACACTGTTCACGTGGGTTATCAAGCAACCTTGGGTGGGACTCTCCGAACATGCGGTCAGCAGCCCGACGGCCAACGCAAGCGCTGCCATGACGATGGTTTTCATTAGGCTCATTCCTTTCGCCGTCCCTCTCTACCTAGACTCCGAAGGCCAGGCTTCGTACTCGGGGGGTAGTTCCAGTTCCCTCGACCCTTCGTTTGCCCGGTAGTACATAGGCATTATCTCGTCATCTTCCGGAACCCACCACAGCAACAGATGCATCGGGTGGTCTTGTTGCCCGCCCGATTCACTCATGAGAATCTTCCACTCGCCGCCAAACGATATGCTCATGTCATCCGGCCCAGGGAGGGGATAGTCCCGCTTCACCTTCGTGGACGCCACCAGCATCATCGTGCCGCTGGAGACCTTCATCGGGCTGGTGTTGACAGGGTCAATCAAGTGTCGCATCAGCATCCTCACCATGTCGTGAGTGGCCTGCCTCGACTCGTTCCTGTCCTGCACGATGTTATGATCGCTGGGCGTATCGTCATTGTGGTGCCTCAGCGGCAGCGAGTCCTCCAGTTGATCGTCTATCCAGCGGTCCGCGGGCAGCGGCATAACCCACAGCTTTTGGTGCGACCACTTCGCCCATTCGTCGCTAAAACCTTCAACACGCCTGTCCAGCAGCTCGGGCAACTCAGACAGGGCGTTCCGCAGTTTCAGACGCGCGTCTTTTACCGCGAATTTCTTGCCGGGCATCCAGCTATTCCACCATCCCAGTTCCTCCTTAGATTCCAGCCATTCGTTAGCGGCGTCTCGAACATTCTGAACCGCCGATTCCTCAGACGTTCCCGCCAGACTGCCGACCACCTCACGCAGAAGCGACACGTTGGGGTCTTCAGCCCGATCCGGATAGATATCCGAGATCTTCCCTTTGATGAAGCGGAATTCATCAATCAACTTCTTATCGCCGTGTCTTAGTCCGGCCATTATCAGCCCAACGTGGGAGAACGGATCGCAACTATCCAGCAATTCAATCGAGTCGTAGAACGTGTCGTCGTCCGGGGCCGCGTCCACCGACTGGCATGTCAGAAGCGTCGAAAGCGTTCGAGCCACCCACTCGCTGTAATCGTTCTGATTGTCCTGCGTCCGCCAGGCGCCGCTGCCGTCTATCAGCAGAAACTTGTTGAATGGCTTGCCTCGCATACTCACTTCACGGGGCGACAGCGAGCGCGCCAGATTCTCCTTGATGACTTTCGACATACGCAGCCCGTGCGGAATGTTGTAATGCCCCGCGCCGTCCGTCGGGTCGGGAGGGAAACAGCCCACTCCCACGAACATCGGCATCGTGCCCGTATCCAGCGTGCTGTTGATCACGGCTCCCGCGTTCTCTCCCCGGTCGTTCAACAGTCGCGTGCGAAGCCTGTCGCGCAGCACGACTGCCGCTTCTACGCCTACCGTGCTGGATGTCATGCCTGTTATCCCGAATACGGAGACTATCATCACCCTCGGACCCTCGAGTCTGCCCGTGTGAGTGTCGTCCGCGCCCACCGTCGGCAGCATATCCCACAGCGCGTCCAGTATCTCCTGACCCCACAGGCGGGTCTGCACCCTCACCATGGGCGGATGGTTGGGAAGCGGATCCTCCCATGTAACACCGCGCCCCAGAAGCCCCAACTCCTCCGCGATGGTGTCGAACTTCTCCCTGTCGAGCGTCCGCTTGTGCAGTCTCACATCCCTGACCTCCACGCCCTGTCCGCTGTACTTAGACATCTCCGCATACATCTCACGGATGGTGGAATCGTCGTGATCAATGAACAGGACTCCCAGAACCCTGTGCTGCAATTTGTCCATCACCGACGAAATGATGATCTTCGAGGACTCGCCCCCTCCGACCAGTATGATATCCCGCTCTGCCATACTCAGAAACTCCTTCGCTAATCTACGCTCTCATTCGCCGCCAAACTCAGAACGCCCGCGGCGGACAGCGCCATCCGGGTTCTCTCAAGTTCGATAGCCCGCGTTGTTCACTATTCCCGCCAAGACGCGATTTCTGCGACATCGGCGGAGATCGCGCCTCGTAGTAGTTCGCGGATACATCTCTCACGCCAAGCCAGAAATCGAGCGTGTCGGCGCATATGCACTAATGTGCTAGGGGATGGCGACGCGGGCGGCCCGGGTTCCGCGTCTGTGGACACCGGGGATGAGAAGACGGGAGGTTAGCGCGGCGACTGATACCAGCAATCTGGCGGAACGCGCGCGCTTATAGCTGCCAAATGCGGAAACCTCACACCTTCCCCACTAGAGACAGCAGAAGTTCGCGCGTCCGGGTCACCGATGACTCAGCGTCGTCTCCGGTCGGGAATATGGACGCCAGGTAGTCCGTCGCCCCCGCGTCGGAGAGCGCCCTCAACTGCGCCTCGACCTCAGACTCGCTGCCAATTATCGCCACCTCCGCCGGACTCTCGACTCCCTCGATGTCCAGCATACGCCGGTAACTTGGCAGGCCGCCGTAGCGACCGAAGAACCCGGACGCCGCCTCGAATCCCGCCTGGCGGTCGTCCGTAACGCATACCGGCAGACCGACACACACTCTGGGAGCCGGTCTGCCAGCACCCTCCGCCGCGGACGTGATTCGCGGAACG
>JAAXHY010000223.1 GCA_012270665.1 Dehalococcoidia bacterium | reverse complement strand
CTGGACATGCCCTGTTCGAACAGGGCGCCCCAGTCCTTGATGGGTATATCAGCCATTTCAACTTGGCCGCTTTCGAGCATAGCGCGTCGTGTGGCCGACTCCGGCACTTCAATCATGTCGAACCGCTCGATGTTCGGCATTCCCTTCCAGTGTTCGCCGTCCGAGCGCGCTTCCAGGTATATGCCCTTCTGCTGTGTCCACTCCGGAACCTCGAACGGGCCGGAGAGGATGATGTTCTGCCTCATCCACTCGGTGCCCTGATCGGCTTGTACCCTGGCGGACATTATCGGCACGCCCTCTCCCAAATCTGAGATGGAGAGGATTGTATTGGCCGAGAAGGAATTCAGGTGCATACGAGCCACATACTTGCTGAGCAGTTCCAACTTCCCGATTACGGGACTGGGCAGAGTGTCGTGGACCGCTTCAGGCGTTATGGCCGGGTTGCCCGCGTTGTACGTGTAAACGACGTCCTCGGCGGTGAGTTCTCCCCAGCCCTGATGGTACTGGATGCCCTCGCGGACCTTCCAGTCTATGTAACTCTGGTCGGAGGCCAGGTCCCAAGATTCCGCGACCCAGGGGTCGGCTATGAACGCTCCGGTGGACGACCTTGCGGCCGAGACCAGCACTTCGCCTGCGCCGATGTTCGGGAAGGTGGCGCACCATACGCAGTCGGTGGGCCAGCCGCTGGGGGTTCCGACGCTGACTACGGCTCCAGTTACCTTTCCGCTCGGGGCCATCATCATGTCGCCGGTCTCTGCCGGAACTGCCTTGGAGACCGCTGATTCGACAGCCTTCTGGATATCCGCCTGGGTAACCCCCGGCCTATCTGCCAAGGCCTTCGCTATGGCGTCCGACACTTCGGCCTCAGTCAGTCCGGGAGTCTGTTGTTTCAGGGCGCTGGCAATGGCGTCTGCGACCTGTCCTTCGGTAACGCCTGGCCTTTCGGCGAGCGCGCTGGCGATGGCGTCTGCGACCTCAGCCTGTGTAACCCCTGGGGTCTGCTGCCTCATTGCCTGGGCAATGGCGTCCGCGACTTCAGCCTGCGTGACACCCGGCTGGGCCGCCATTGCGCTTTGAACAGCTTTGGCGACGTCCTCGGATGTCATGCCCTGCTGCTGGGGCATTGCCTGCATAGCCTCCTGGACTATGGCCGACACGTTTACCGGCGTGGGTGTTGGTGGAATCTCTTCGGTGCCTGCGCAAGCCATAGCCAGCGTGGCAATAAGCGCAAGCGAGACCATCAGTGCAATCGTTCGTATCTTAATCACTTTAGAGCTCCCGTCCTTTATAGATTTGCGATGTCATTCTCATCGGCGACAACTCTGATCGCGAGGACTGCGGTGACAGTACGCGAAATTCCTCATATTTGCAAGAATTCTATCTCGGGAATTTCCAAATAGGAATTGCGAATCTAAATGACACTCTCAGTATGCAGGGAATCTCAACGTTGTTGAATTGGATTCTCTAAAATTTAGGGCAGCCTCCAGTCTGAGGCTGCCCTAATTGATAACTGAATAACCGGATATGTGTCAGCT
>JAAXHY010000439.1 GCA_012270665.1 Dehalococcoidia bacterium | reverse complement strand
GGCGCGAACCAGTATGCGGAATAGTTGTAATCGCCCCACAGACGGCGGGGAAACTAATGCGCTTTGGAAAGACTCGATCACCGCGCTCACTATGCGGTGCGACTGCCGCATAGTGAGCGATATATCCTAGCTTTTAGGCGGAATGTAGCGCTGACTTTGACATCCCGCCGCCGGGACAGTTGCGAGCGGGTGGGTATGGTCCCAGGCCCGGGGTTTACGCTCTGCCTAAACCCGTTCTGGATGTGATTTCCCCGGAGTCTATATACAGGACTTTGAGCAAGAAGAACACCGTCAGGAAAGAGTCCACCAGGATGCCCAGCGCAAACAGAGTCACCACGCCTTCGAAAGAGGGATTCCAGATTCCCGATAGGTACAACAGGAAAGCGGCGAAATACACTGTGCCATTCGTGAGGATAGACTGATACGCCATATACCTCGTCTGCCCGATTCCGTAGAAGACGCTGTCCATTACGGTGTTGAACGAAAATAGTACATAGGGGACGAACAGGATACCGAAAGCGGTAACCGCCCAGCCGACGCTTTCCTGGTCACCGGACAGAAAACCTGCGAACGAAGGGAACGCTGGAAAGAGGATTATCCAGATGAGCGCGATAGCCGTCGTGATCAGCATTGATGTATGCCAGAGTTTCCTCACCTTTGAGATGTCTGAGGACACATTCGCCACCATGGCCTTGGCCGAGTCGGAGAGGGCCAGAACCGGTACCAACATGAAACTCCAGATGATTTGATTGGCGAGCCAGAAGCCGCCAATTTCCTCGCCACCAATCGCGTTGATGATGCGTATTATCATGAAGAAGAAAGCTACGTTTCGAACGAGGCTGTCCACCCCGCTGCCCAATCCAACGCGCAGGTATTCACGCATATCCGTGAAGGTTGGCAATGACAAGAGCGTTCCGGGACCTATCTCAGCCCTTCTTGTCCGGAATAGCAGCGCCAAGCCTATGAGGAACAATCCTAGGCTGGCCAGCAGTGTCGCCCATCCCACTCCTGCGACGCCCGCGTTGAGCGAGAACGAGTAACCTCCGAAGAACAGGGTGTCCAGTATGTATTTCAGCAAGATGTTCGCTATCGCCATGATGAAAACCAGTGTCCGAAGACGAAGAGCCTCGAACAGTACCACTGTGGCGGCTGACAACAGAGTGAACGGTATACTGAATACGCTGATAGCCAGAAACTCGCGCGTCTGATCCTGAATATCGGTGGATGTGTTGATGAGAGTTATGAACGCGTCGCGGAAGACGAACACTCCCAACGAGAACGCTAGAGACGCCACGAATATGAAGCTGAGGACGCTCTTCGCACGGTCGAGTTGGACGGAAGAGCCGCTGCGTATCTGCGAACCCAAGAAGAAGAATATCGCCAGTACCGTCGCTTCCTGGAATACCTCCACCACAAGCCCGACGAACTGCCATTGCGATACGATGGCAAGACTGCCGGTATCGGGCAGTTCGTTGCCTATAAGATACACTCGGTACAACTGGTAGATATTGGGCAGTCCAAGGAAAAGGAGGATGAACAGGAACAGCCTCCAGTCCCATGTCTTGATGGATTCTACGATGTACCGTGTCAATTCTCTCATTTGCTATCCCAGTTGAACGCCCTGTTGCCCCCAGTGTAATTATAAATCCAACCTTATATGGAATGTCTGTAAACTCACTGGCTGCCGGGGCCGAAAAGCGCTGCGGTCTTCGCCCACTTTGTCTATGCGGACGGCGCAGACTTTATATTCGGGGATCGGGGTCCGGGGCGGAGCTGGTGAGGAAGTCGGCGACGTGTTCCCGGAGCTTGAGGAATGGGCCGAAAAGCTCTCCGGCACGCTGCCTCTCAGTGTAATGAGCGTAACCCTCGAGGTCGCCGCGGCGGGAGCTACCCACTCGCCGTCGAGGATACCGTACTTGTCGCTGTCGCCGGGGCGCATGGAGATGGTGAGTTCGGGGGAGCGGGCGAGAAACGAAGTCCGGGCGGCTTGTCGTTCGCGAAAGCCTCTACCGACCCACTTGTTTATGAAGTGGTTGGGAGTCATGGTGGATTGTCTGCCTTCTCTCCATACCGGATGTATCGCACTCCTTCCAGCCCCCGGAAGTCGGAATCTTGCGTCCAAAGGACAGCGTTATGCACTCGCGCGGTGGCGAGAATAATGCTGTCAGCCATAGGCAACTTCAATTCGAGGGAGATTCTAGAAGCGTTGAGGGACAACTCCAAATCCAGCGACGTTATAAGACCTCTGGACATGACCGCAATCATATTAAGCGCATCCTACAAGACAGTTCTGAAGAGGATGCGCTTGAAAACTTCATAAACGCCGATAGTGGGAACGATGAGTTCAGCTGTGTTCAGGATCGGAGAAGAGAAGAAGCCGGCGTTGGGGCCATTGGTGAAATACTCAAGCCATCTTGAAGAATAGACGACGTTCATAGTCTGTCCGGCTCACGCTCGATATAAGTATCAACGCCCTTGAGGAAGCCGCGCGCGCATTCTGTCGGCATGACAGGAATCATGCGAACTATGCCCCTGATACTCTATCAGCGCAATTTGCTGACCAGGTTCGATGTCAAGCGCTTGGCGTATAGAGTCGGGTATATTGACCTAGAAGTCATTGGTTACCGTAACGGTTTCCATATCATCATCTCCGTCCAATCGTTAATGAACTGGCATGCGATCATTCCGGACGGCATTAGCGCCAGCATCTTGCCATCTCTTCGCGTGGTAAAGCCTATACTTTCTGAAATTGGCGGCGGCCACGCAGGCCCAGGTCCTGGCCGACTTTATCTATGCGGACGGCGCAGACTTTGTATTCGGGGATACGAGAGTTGGGGTCCAGGGCGGAGTTGGTGAGGAAGTTGGCGGCGTGTTCCTGGAGCTTGACGAATGGGACGAAAAGCTCTCCGGCGCGCTGCTTCTCGGTGTAAAGGGCTCGGCCCTCGAGGTCGCCGCGGCGGGATCGAACTCTTATCCACTCGCCGTCGGGGATGCCGTACTTGTCGCCGTCGCCGGGGTGCATGGAGACGGTGAGTTCGGGAGCTCGGGCGAGCAGGTTGTCGGCGCGGCGGGTTATAGTGCCACCGTGCCAGTGGTACAGGACGCGGCCGGTGTTGAGTATGAGTGGGAAGCGTTCGGACGGGGTTTCGTCAGCGGCAGGGCCCTGATCGAAGGCGACGAACTTGGCGCGCGGGCCACGCGGGAAGTCGGTTTCGTAGAGGTAGCGGGTGCCTGGGTGGTCAGGGGTAGGGCAGGGCCACTGGATCCCCCCCTCGTTTTCGAGGCGTTCGTAGGAAATGCCGGCGAGGGCCGGAGACAGCGATCTCATCTCGTCGAATATCTGAGAGGGGTGATCGTAGTCGAACTCGTGCTCCAGTTCGAGGCTGAGTTTCCGGCTTACGCGGCGGGCGACTTCCTGGATTATCACCCAGTCGGGCCTGCTGTCTCCGACGGGATCAATGGCCTTACGGACGCGCTGGACGCGACGCTCGCTGTTTGTGAAGGTGCCGTCCTTTTCGGCGAAAGAGGTAGCGGGCAAGACAACATCGGCGATTTCAGCGGTCTCGTGCATGAAGATGTCCTGCACGATGAGGAGATCGAGCTTCTTGAATGTCTCCTCGGCGTGGTGCAGGTCGGGTTCACTGAGAAGCGGGTTCTCGCCGGTGATGTACATAGCCTTCATACGGCCCTTGTCTATGGCCTCGACCATGTCGGTCACGACCAGGCCGGGTTCGGGCGGCAGCGGCTGGCCGCTCCAGGCCTCCTGGAACTTGGCGAGGGATGCTTCTCCGATGGTCTGGTAGCCCGGGAAGGCGTTGGGCAGGCATCCGGCGTCGCCGCAGCCCTGCACGTTGTTCTGGCCCCTGAGTGGGGATATGCCGGAGCCAGGGCGTCCGAGTTGACCCGCGAGTAGGGCGAGGTTGAGAAGGCCGTGCGCGTTGGCGGTACCCATAGTGTGCTGGGTGATGCCCATGCCCCATATCAGGCAAGAGCCGCTGAAAGGCGGATGAGCGTAGATTCGAGCGGCGTCGGCTATCTGGTCGGCTGGGACGCCGGTTATCTTCTC
>JAAXHY010000507.1 GCA_012270665.1 Dehalococcoidia bacterium | reverse complement strand
GTCTGACGCCTCATCGGGAGAAGCGGCGTCTGTGAAGCCGGGTCTTCGCCCTCTGCGGGTGTCGGCATAGAGTGTGAATTGGCTGATTACGAGCAGGTCGGCCCCGACGTCCAGCGCGGACAAATTGAATCGTCCCTCGTCATCCTCGAAAATCCGCAGGTTGACCGTCTTGGATACTATGTACTCGATGTGGCGGTCGCCGTCAGCGCGCGCGATTCCCACAAGAACAACAAGTCCCGGGCCTATCTGACCCAGGACTTCCCCATCTACGGAAACCGACGCTTCCGTCACTCGCTGAACAAGCGCGCGCAATCTCTAGTCGTTCGCTCCAGACTTGGCCGCTGAAGCGGTTTCCGACTTGCTGCCGTCGGTGGAGGAAGACTTCTTCGCCGAGCTTTCTTTCTTCTCGCGTTTTTCTTCAGCCTTTTCTGAGGCTACGCCGTTGTTGCCGCGACCCTTGCCGTAGTCGTTCACATACCAGCCTGATCCTTTGAATATCACCGGAGGCGCGTGGATTTTTCTGTTAGAATCCGCTCCGCATTCGGGGCATTCCTGAACGGTGGCCGCGCTGAAACTCTGCCGCAACTCGAACTGGTGGCCGCAGCCTGTGCAACGATAGTCATACCTCGGCAAGTTGATGTCTCCCAGTTCACTCAGCCTTTAGCAGTCCGACGCGCTGACTGCCAACCGCCCCTCAAATCTAGCATTGGCCTTAGATATGTGTCAAATGTCGGCATAGCTATCGCGGATACCGCTCATGTACAATCTTCTGTTGGGAACCGATTCGCTTCTCTCGGGAGATTCTAGATGGCCAGATTCCAGCACCTTACCCAGACGACTGAGATGGACCGCGCATGGATCGAAGAGACCATGTTCCCTCTGTGCGATTTTCTGAGAAGTGGCGGCAACTCCCGCTCCCCGATGATGGGCAAGGCATTGTACTGCCTGTTCTACGAACCCAGCTTCCTCACCCGAACGTCCTTCGAACGCGCCAGCGAGCTGCTTGGAGGCAAAGCCTACCACACCGAGGACGCGTCGCAGTTCTTCCCGGTGCACAATACCCAGTTCGTTGACGACATCATAAACATACTGGCCAGCCTGAAGATGGACGTCGTGGTCGTGCGAACCGGAGATCCTCATGTCACCGAACTGGCGGCGGCCACCGACGTGATGCACGTCATCAACGGTGGCAGTTCGGAGGATCATCCCACGCAGTCCCTCGCCGACCTGTACACCATTCAGCGCGAAAGAGGAGAGATTGACGGCGTGAATGTCGCCATCGTGGGACGCCTGGAGCATCGAAACGTGAGCGCGCTCTTGCAGGGCCTCGCTATGTTCGACGATGTCAGCATTACACCCGTGCCGTTCAGCGGACAGATGCCGGAGAAGGTCATGCAGCATTGCGCCGAGCGCGGTGTCGCCTTTCATCCGGACTCCGACCTGGACGCCCTCTCTGAAGCGGACGTCATCTATCTGAACGGCCCCAGAACTCTCGCTCATATGCAGCTGCTCGCATCCAGGGGACAGGGACGGCTGGTCATTGATAGAGAGTTCATGGACTCGCTGAAGCCGCGCTGCATCGTGATGGATCCTATGCAAAGAAGCGGGGACTTCATCGTTGAAGCGCGAGACGACAGGCTTGCCTTCTACCGGCAGGCAGAGAACGCTCTCTACGCCAGAATGGCCGCGCTGCATGAAATGTTCTCCGGTCGCGACATTTCATCGGGCTGATACTGTTGACCTTGCGAGTCTTGCCAGAAGCGGAAAGACCGACGGGCCCGCGCTTCTGATCAGTCCGGCCAACTGGCGATGCCCGATTGTCCTTAGAATAATCCCGCTGTGCCTGTCGAATGAAAAGACCGGAGACCTTATAAGTTCCCGCTGCATATCCTCTGAAAGAAACACCTTCATCAGTCTCTCCAGACGGGCATCGGTCATGGATTCGAACAGCATCCGGGCGTAGTAACCAATTCTGAGTTCACTGCCGAACTCGTCTTTCCACCTGTCTTCATAAGATCGGAGCGCGTCTGCGGTAAAAGTATCCGATTCCAGCGCGTCCGCCGCCTTTTCAGCGCCAATCGCGCCGGACAGCATGGCGTAGTATATCCCGCCTCCGGTTGTGGGCTTGGCAAATCCCGCGGCGTCGCCCAGAACAAGAACGCGCTCGGCGTATGTTCTGGACAGTGGTCTTATCGGTATGCCCCATCTGCGTGGACCTGACTCGACCATTTGCGCCTTGCCCTCTCGCTTCAGTCTGTCGAGCAGTTTCTCCAGGCAGCCGGCCCATTTCTGTCGCGCCATTATGCCCACCAGTCCACGAGACTCACCCGTGGGCACAAGCCAGCCAAACGAACCGGGGGCAATATCATCTCCGACGTAGATTTCTGTTTCGGCCACGTCTCGAATTGCAACCTCGACCTGGGCTCCGACGAGACGCTCGCGCCCCGCGCCGTTCGTCGGACACACGGATTCAGTTAGCGAGGAGCCGAAGCCAGAGGCAACCAACAGCATACGTCCCCGCAGTGTAGTGGAAGTTCCGTCTCGGTGAGCGGTCACTCGCGCATCGGTCGTAGAGCGCGACACATCTGAGACCCGCCAGCCAAGCCAGTACTCAGCGCCACTGTGGGACGCGGCGGTTGCGATTGAGTTGACGTAGGAGACCCGGTCGACTATCAGAGCTTGGGTGTCGGGTCGCGCGACTCTGAACATACTGCCGTGAGGGGAGTGGATAGTTGCCGCGTTCGCGACGCGATGGATAAACTCGGGTGGTATCGGGAATCTGTCGGCGCACTCCACTCCGATGACACCGGTGCATAGCTTGTCGCCGATGCGTTCACGATAGTCCAGGACGGCCACGTGAAATCCGCGTTTTGCGAGTTCGAGCGCGGCGATGTTTCCGGCGGGCCCGGCTCCTACTATCAGAGCGTCGTACACACTTCACCTGGATCGTCGGTTCTGGTTCACGGATGTCCGTTGCTGTCGGTTAGTTTATAGTGTCCGGTTGTCGGTTGTCAGTGGTTGGTTTCACCAGAACATTGTGAGAATATATTTGGTATGCTGGAAGCAGGTAATTTTGACATTTCTAGTCATTCCCGCGGAAGCGGGAACCCCGAAGGTCCCGCCGCTCGGCAATCCACAGGCGCGCGCGGCGGGGATTCGGAAACCCATGAAAGGGGCTGGTTGAGATGTTCAAGTCCATCGCGAAGTTCTTCGGCGGTTCGGATGAGAAAGTAATTTCAAAGATGCAGCCGTTGGTGGATGAGGTAAACGGTCTAGAGAGGGAGTATGAGCGGCTGTCCGATGGGGAACTCATGGGAAAGACGCATGAATTGAGCCGCGCGTTGGCCCAGGGAGACACCTTGGACGACATTCTCCCCGAGGCATACGCCGCGGTGCGGGAGGCGGCGAAGCGAACCCTCGGACAGCGGCACTACGATGTTCAGCTTATCGGCGGCATCGTTCTGCACCAGGGAAAGATCGCCGAGATGCGGACGGGCGAGGGCAAGACGCTCGTAGCGACTCTTCCCGCGTATCTGAACTCGCTGACTGGGATGGGCGTTCACGTCGTTACTGTGAATGATTATCTGGCGCGCCGGGACGCTCACTGGATGGGCGCGGTGTACGCGAAGTTGGGGGTGACCGTCGGAGCGCTCCAGAATCAGAAGGCCCTGGTGTATGACCCTGACTTCGAGGATGGAGAGCGTGGCTTCGAGCACATGAAGCCCGCGAGCCGGAAAGAGGCGTATGAGGCGGACATCACTTACGGCACCAACAACGAGTTCGGCTTCGA
>JAAXHY010000070.1 GCA_012270665.1 Dehalococcoidia bacterium | reverse complement strand
AGTCTATGAGGCTGTCAACTACTTCCGAACGGGACTTGCCATAGACTGACGTAAGCACAAAAGCGGTTTCCCCCAGGATGCCTTCCGTGACAGTAAGGTCATCAACTTCTTCTATGATTTGAGTCGCCTGATTCGACATTTCAGGGTGGTCGTTGGCCAGGTAGCGAATGATCACACTAGTGTTAAGGAAGACACCCATCAAATCCGTTCCCTGAGCCCCATTTTTTCTTCCGCCCTTTACCTTCCATGCATATTCACGCGCTTCGTCCCATTCTTTGCCGGGCGCGACTGTTTTCTTCAGGTTCTTTGCCAAGCGACCAGACAGGGGCTTTCCGTCGTCCGGGGGCGGAAGTAGATTTTCAGGTAGCCTTCTTCGAGGAACTGGTAGGCACGCCAGCCGGGGCCTATGCCCAGTTTCTGGCGCAGTTCTTCGTCTATGACCATCTCGCCCTTCTGTCCGACCTTCTCAACTGCGTAAGTCATGACTGAGCTCCCTTATTCTCGGAGTGGTTACAGGCCGAGGATGTTTCCTTCCTCATCGACGTCTAGCTGGCGCGGGGATCCCGGGAGTCCGGGCATAGTAACTATATTTCCGGCGATGGGGTATATGAACCCGGCGCCGATGGACGCGCGAACGTCTGATAGCTGGAACGTGTAGCCTGATGGACGCCCCTTGAGCGCCGGACGGTGAGAGATAGAGAGGTGGGTCTTGGCTATGCAGATGGGCAGGTTGCCCCATCCACGTTCCTGGAACTGCCTGAGTGTACGGCCGGCGGGCAGCGCCCAGCGAACGTTCTCAGCATTGTAGACACGCCTTGCGAGCGCGACGACCTTTTCGCGAAGAGTATCGTCTATGGCGTAGGCGTAGTCTATTTCGGGATGTTCGTCGGCCTCGGTCGCGGCTATGACCGCTTCGGCGAGTTCGATTCCACCAGCGCCGCCCTCGGCGAAGACCTTGCTCTCGACGGCAGCGAACGCGCCCGCTTCCTCAGAGCCTTGCTTGAGGATGGCTGTCTCTTCGAGCGTGTCGGTCGGGAAGTGATTGAGCGCGACCACGACGGGCAGATTGAAGGACTTGATCATACCGATCAGGTGGACAAGGTTAGCCATGCCTTCCCGAACCGCCTCGACGTTGGGCGTTCCGAGGTCGCGGACCCTGACTCCACCATGATACTTTACGGCGCGAACGGAGGCTACGATGACGGCGGCGTGGGGTTCCAGGCCGTTGAAGCGAGCCTTGATGTGCATGAACTTCTCGAAGCCGAGATCGGCGCCGAAACCAGCTTCCGACAGCACATAGTCGGCGTATCCGAGCGCGAGCCTGTCGCCCACTACGGAGGAGCAGCCGTGCGCTATATTACCGAACGGGCCAGCGTGGACTATCACGGGCTGGCCTTCGGTGGTCTGGACTATATTGGGCTGTATGGCGTATCGGAGCAGCGACATCATCGAACCAACCGCGCCAACGTCCTCGGCGGTGATGGGGGTACGGTCGGCGGCGCGGGTCTCGTTTGTGTAGCCGACCACTATGCGGCTGAGCCTGGCGCGGAGGTCCTGGAGGTCTGTTGAGAGGGCGAGAATCGCCATGATCTCGGATGCGGTTACGATGTCGAAGCCGCTCTCGCGGACGGGGGCGTTGTTGGCTCCCCCTATGCCGGTCATTATGGAGCGAAGGGCGCGGTCCTCGACATCGGTGACGCGTCGCCAGGTGATTCCCTCGGGCCTGAAGCCGTCTATCTGGCCACGCTGGGCTACATTGTCGGTGAGCGCGGCAAGCAGGTTATGAGCGGAGCCGACGGCGTGGGCGTCGCCGGTGAAGTGGATGTTTACCTCGTCCTCCGGCTGAATCAGGCTGAGTCCACCGCCGGTGCCGCCTCCCTTTATGCCGAAGATCGGGCCGAGCGACGGCTCTCTGAG
>JAAXHY010000314.1 GCA_012270665.1 Dehalococcoidia bacterium | reverse complement strand
GGCTACGTAGGTTCGAATCCTACCCCGTCCACCACAAGAAGAGCGCGTAAAAATTCAAAGAACAGGGCCCACATAGCTCAGGAGGTAGAGCGCGTTCTTGGTAAGAACGAGGTCAGCAGTTCGAGTCTGCTTGTGGGCTCCAGTTGCGGAGGGTAAAGATTAATGGCAAAGCAGAGGTTCGAGAGAAACAAGCCTCATGTGAATGTCGGTACCATTGGGCACGTTGACCATGGTAAGACCACGTTGACGGCTGCGATAACCAAGGTGTTGGCGTCTACTGGACTGGCGGACTTCCGCCCGTTCGACTCTATTGACAATGCTCCCGAAGAGCGGGAACGCGGTGTCACCATCGCTATTCAGCACGTTGAGTATCAGACCGATTCACGCCACTATGCTCATGTGGACTGCCCCGGCCACGCCGACTANNTACATCAAGAACATGATCACCGGAGCTGCGCAGATGGACGGCGCGATACTCGTCGTAAGCGCGCCGGACGGTCCTATGCCTCAGACTAGGGAGCACATCCTCCTGGCTCGCCAGGTGGAAGTTCCTGCGATAGTAGTCGCGCTCAACAAAGTTGACGCGATGGACGACGAGGAACTTCTGGAGCTAGTCGAGCTCGAGATGAGCGAACTTCTGTCGGAGTACGGCTTCGACGGCGACAGTATCCCCATTGTTCGCGTAAGCGCTCTCAACGCCCTGGAAGCCGACGACAACTCCCGCGACGGCGAGTGGGCAGGTGGAATCTGGGAGTTGATGGACGCCGTTGACGATCATATCCCAGTTCCCGACCGACCGCGCGACCAGCCCTTCCTCATGCCGGTCGAGGACGTTTTCGGTATCAAGGGCCGCGGCACCGTTGTGACGGGGCGCGTGGAACGTGGCATCGTCAAGATGGGCGACACCATTGAGATCGTCGGCATCAAAGATACCTCCAGCACCGTCGTAACAGGTGTGGAAATGTTCCACAAGACGCTCGACGAGGGCGAGCCTGGAGACGCGGTGGGCGTTCTGCTTCGCGGCGTGGATCGAGACGAAGTTGAGCGGGGCCAGGTTTTGGCGGCCCCGGGCAGCATAACTCCTCACACGGAATGCGAAGCGCAGGTTTACGTGCTGAGTAGAGACGAGGGCGGTCGCCATACCCCGTTCTTCGACGGGTACAAGCCCCAGTTCTATATCCGGACGACCGACGTGACGGGTGAGATCAAGCTGCCCGATGGTGTCCAGATGGTTATGCCGGGCGACAACATCGAAATGAACATCAAGTTGATTACGCCTGTCGCGCTTGATGAACAGTTGAGGTTCGCTGTTCGCGAGGGCGGGAGGACGGTTGGATCCGGCGTAATCACCAAGGTCGTCAACTAGGTAAATCACGTCATATAGTGTGCCCTCTTCTCACAACAGAAGTGTGAGAAGAGGGCATTTGGCCTATGTCGGAAGAAGTTTACTGCAAGACAGCGGGACGTGCCGGGATTCGGTGGCAATATCGAAGCCATTTAGCTGCCGGCCCTGCCAGTCTCGAGGAGTGTTTGAAACATGGCCCGCCGGGGAGAAGTGAGAATACTCATTACTCTTGGATGTATAGACTGCCGCGAGCGTACATACAACTCGAGCAAGAATCGCCGCAACGATCCGCAGAGGTTGGAACTCAAGAAGTTCTGTCCTCGTTGTCGCAAGCACACCATGCATCGCGAGGTGAGGTAGAGGTGGCTAGAGATCAGGGCGTAACTCGCAGGGTTAGTTCCGAAGTCGCAAGGCGGGCTTTCAGCATTCGCGCGATTGGTGAGGTCGTCGGCGAGCTTCGAAGGGTAACATGGCCTACTCGAGAAGAGACTTTTCGACTTTCAGTTATGGTTGTGGCCGTGGCTGTGGCTATGGGGATATTCCTTGGCTTGGTAGATCTCGTATTCGCCAGGGTCGTAGGCATAATCTTGGGGAATTAGAATCATGACACAAGTCTCGCATAGCGACCCCAATGTTCGGTGGTACATTATCCATGCGTACTCCGGCCAGGAAAAGCGTGTCAAGGACAATCTTGAACATCGTATAAAGAACATGGATATGCAGGACAAGATTTTCCAGGTTGTCGTCCCGACCGAAGATCAGATTGAGATAAAAGGCGGACAGCGCAAGACGGTGTCGCGCACCATCTTCCCCGGCTATATACTCGTGCAGATGACGATGGATGATCAGAGTTGGTTTGTGGTTCGCAACACGCCGGGAGTCACCGGCTTCATATCCGCAGAGGATGAGAGCGAAAACAACAGGCCAAAACCTGTTCCGCTTGAAGAGCAGGAAGTCCAGATCATTCTGAGGCAGATCGAAACCGACACTCCCACTCAGCGGATCGGATTTGAAAAGGGTCAGAGTGTGCGGATCACTGATGGTCCCTTCATGGACTTTATGGGCACCGTGGACGAGATTTCCCAGGAGCGCGCGAAAGTGAAAGTGCTGGTGTCTTTCTTCGGGCGCGAGACGCCCGTAGAGCTGGACTTCCTTCAGGTAGAAAGAGTTTAGTCGGACATCACAGCCTTTATGAAAGCGCATAAATAGCATAGGAACGGCAAGAAGTGGCAAAGAAAGTAAGAGCTATAATCAAGTTACAGATTGAGGCCGGTAAAGCGACCCCCGCTCCTCCGGTGGGACCCGCGCTCGGACAACACGGCGTCAATATCATGGGATTCGTAAAAGAGTACAACGAGCGAACGGCTCAACAGGCTGGCTCGATTGTTCCCGTCGAATTGACGGTATTCGAAGACCGATCCTTCACGTTTATCGTCAAGAGCCCACCCGCGTCCGACCTCTTGCGAAAGGCGGCGGGGATCGAAAAAGGCAGCGGGAACCCAAAGGCGGAACAGGTTGCTACTGTATCGCTAGATCAGGTCAAAGAGATAGCCGAGGCTAAATTCAAGGACTTGAATGCCGCCGATGTGGATGGCGCGATACGTATAATCGAGGGAACTGCCCGCAGCATGGGTATAAGGGTAAGCTGAACCGCAGGCCACCAGTGGTAGCCAGTAATTGAGGATTTCTACATGGTATCCAGCAGAGGCAAAAGATATAGAGAGGCCGTTGGACTCATAGACAGCGAAACTGCGTACGCTCCTTTCGAGGCCATTGAAATTACGAAGAAGACGGCCAAGGCGAAGTTCGACGAAACGATTGAACTCCACTTACGCACTGGCGCGGATCCGCGCTATGCGGACCAAATGGTTCGAGGTGTAGCGGTGCTCCCTCATGGTGTGGGCAAACCTGTCAGGGTCTTGGTGTTCTGTCAGGGCGAAGCCGAATCCATCGCGAGAGAGGCCGGAGCCGATTTCGTAGGTAGCGACGATCTGATCAAGGAAATCCAAGACGGGTTCCTTGGCTTCGATGTTTCTATCGCGACGCCCGACCTTATGGGTCGAATTGGGCGATTGGGACGTATCCTTGGACGGCGTGGGTTGATGCCGAATCCCAGAACGGGCACAGTGGTCCAGCCCGACGACATTCCTCGCGCGATTTCGGACGCCAAGAAAGGCCGGGTGGAATTCCGCCTGGACAGGACCGGTCTGATCCACGTACCGATTGGCAAAGCCAGTTTCGAAGACAACATGCTGATGGACAATCTGACCATGCTCGTCGACAACATAGTCCGTTCGAGACCCGGTGGTGTGAAGGGACAGTTCATCCGCTCAGCCTATTTGACAGCGACAATGGGCCCGAGCGTATCAATGGATGTTGATCGCCTGTCGGCCCTTCGTGTAGAATAACCGAAATCGCCAGAGACAGCGGGCTTCCCCGACAGTCGTGGAATGAAAATCCCAGCCCGCCGAGGTCGCAATCCGAAACCTTCGTTTCGGACATAGATTGCAACAGTTGCCCCGTGTCTTTGGCGCGGGGTTTTATTTTAGAAATGGAGTGGAGGTAAGCGTGCCGACTCAAGCTAAAGTCGAGGCGGTGGAACTGCTGAAGGATAAATTCGAGCGCAGTTCGATTGTCATTACAACAAACTACTCCGGTCTGCCGGTTTCCGAGATGACGGAGTTGCGCCGCGCGCTAAGAGAAGCCGAAGTCGAATACAGGATCATCAAGAATTCACTGGCATACATCGCGGCGGACCAGGCAGGGAAACCGGCGATCAAGGATGCGATCAATGGGCCGACTGGCGTAGCGTTCGGGTATGAAGATCCGCTGGCTCCCGCGAAGGCGTTGGCGAACTATATACGAACGGCGAGATCCTCTCTTGCGATACTCGGCGGCGAAATGGACGGCAAGACCCTGACCAGCGACCAAGTCAATCAGCTAGCCACCATACCTGGACGCGAGGAGCTTATCGCCCAGCTGCTCATGCGAATGAATGGACCTGCTGCTAGCTTAGTCAACGTTCTCAATGGGCCAATCGCCGGTCTTGCCCGCGTGCTTCAGGGCCATGTGGATAATCTTCAGCAACAAGAAGCGTAAAGTATCGTCGGAATTATCGTGAGCAAAAGCAGGAGGATACATGCAATGGCTCTGACAAAGGATGAGATTGTAGAAGGCATCAAGGGAATGTCCGTGTTGGAACTCGCCGACCTCGTGAAGGAACTCGAGGATGTGTTTGGCGTAAGCGCCGCCGCCCCGGTTGCTATGGCGACCGTACAGGGCGTCGCCGGAACCGCCGAAGCCGCCGCCGCTGAGGCGGAGGAGCAGACCGAGTTCGACGTAACTCTCAAGGAGATTGGCCCCAAGAAGATCAACGTCATCAAGGCGGTTCGCGAAGTTACAACTCTCGGACTGAAAGAGGCGAAGGATCTGGTCGAGAGTGCCCCGACGGTTGTCAAGGAAGCGATATCGAAAGACGAAGCCGACGATCTGAAGGGGAAGCTGGAGGACGCAGGCGCTGTTGTCGAGGTTGCCTAGCTGCTAGTAGTTCCACAAGCCAATAGGAAGCGTCTTCAGGCCCGTGCGATTCGCGCGGGCCTTATTCTTTAGTTGCATTAGAAAAACAGCTAATCGTCTGCAAGGAAAGGTATGGTCTGCGGCCCTTCTGGAATGACGCAGAGCGTGCTTTCGCTCCCACGCCGCAGAAGTTCATCCTCGACCGCTTGTTCGATGTCTTCTACGGGTTCCAGATGTGCGTCCCGGACTTGATCGTCGGTCAGGTACGTGGACTTTATCTTCACATCGGATTTGAGCTGAATCTGTGCCTGAATCTGCACCTGCCACTGATCGTGAACGTTGTGCCCCGGTGAGTGTACCGTTTCGAGAATGGCGCGGGGTCCGGACGATGACTTCAAGAGGCGCCCATACTCACCATGATCTGGTATCCCGTCCAGACATTCCGCCGCTGCTATGATTGTTCCGCCGGGCTTGATTACTTGGGCGGCGGCTGAAATCCCTTTTACCGTCTGGTACAGATTCTGATCGAGCGGATATCCACTGTTGGTAGTAAGAACGACATCAAAAGGGTGGTCCACGGACTGCATGGAGACTGTCCTCGCAAAACGGCAGGTAGCGCGGTGAACCGCTGATAGTTCCCCCGCATAGACGCTCGTGATGCCGTGATCGCGGTTTATAGTGACGTCCAGCGCGAAGTCCACGCCGGTGCGGTTGGCTATCTCACGAATAGCGTCGTGTATAGGATTGCCAACGGTCACGCCCCATCTTGCTTCCGGGTGCCCAATCATTTCGGCATTGTGCAGCCTCATAATCGTGTCGAATCCCGCGAGCCCTGGCGCGACCATCTTAGGGCCGCCGGAGAACCCTGCGAAGAAGTGAGGTTCGACGAAACCCACTGTGATTCTCAAATCGGCATCCAGCCAATGGCGATTGAGGTATATGGGGATGTTATCCTGAGTTTCCCCGGCCTTCTTCAGAATCGAATCGTCGAAAGCGTTATGGTTGAGGACGGCATAGCGATCCACGATCTCGTCGCCGAGCGTCTGTCGCAGTTCCGCGTCGGTGTTCGCGCGGTGTGTGCCTGTGGCAACCAGAATGGCGATGTCAGAGTCGGGAAGGTGAGACAGGTCCCGCAGCAGAACAGGCAATACGGTAGCGCTGGGCATGGGCCTGGTAATGTCGCAAACCGATATGGCGACAGTATTTCCCGGCTGTGCGAGCCTGCGCAATGGAACGGCTCCTCCGACAGGGTCTCGGATGGCCGTTCTTATTGCGCCCTCCGGGTCCGGGAGGGCGGGAAGATAGCTGGGTTCTACCACAGTGGTTCTATCGTCAGGAAGCTCCACGACGAGTCCCGTCTTTCCGTATGCCAGCTTTACTTTCAAGTCTACGTCCTTACATTGGTATGTATCTGGTAGATGAAGGAGTGGGTCTAGCTGAAATTATTTGCTGACTCAGCCGGCTAGTTCGGCGGGAACCGTCCAGACCTCGCGTTCGTACGGCAGGCCGCGTCGGTCGATCCTGAAAGACGACCGTCTCAGCGTGCGCCGAGGTGATTGGGTCCTTATCCACCCCTCCGGCCCCTTCAAACCGGAATCGTCCGTTGTCAGTCCATCAGTGTGGTAGTGCATCGGAATGACAACCATCGGTGACAATGAATCTACCAACTGATTGATCTCCTCGTACTTCAGCAAGTGGCAGGAGTCGTCCACCGGGACCATCAGCGCGTCCACCTTGCCCAGCCGCGCGCGGGTGTTATCGGGAATGTAGTGGCGGTTGTCGCCAATGTGGCAGAATCTGACTCCCTCATGTTCCACCACGTAGATTACGTTTTCCATTCCATTGCGACCGGACGAACCTGAATGAACGTCGCTAATGCCGGTGATCGTGGTGTTGCCGACTTGCCGAGCGCCTGCGCTATCCATGCGAGGTGTGCCGTCAGGCAATGCGGAAACGGCATTGTGGTCAAAGTGATCATGAGTTACAGCGACCAGATCAACTTCCAATGACGGAAATGGCTTGAGAAACCAATGGTCTTCCTCGGAGTTCCCGAAGGGGTCTATCAACAGCCGCTCACCCGTGACCTCCTCGAACAGAAAAGCGCAGTGTCCCAGATAGCGAACAGACATCGGCTATTCGTCCGTTCTCAAGAGGGTTTCACACAGGTGGGCGGCATCAACGAGGTCCGGGATAGTAACGTACTCCCTGACCGTGTGCATGCCGTGGTCCGCCATGCCAACCACTACCGCGCTGATATCGTTGAGTCGGAAGACGTTTCCGTCCGTCCCTCCGCCGGATGGCTGTAGGGTCGGGGTCATTCCGAGAGACTCCAGCGCGGACTTCACGCGAGCGAGAGCGGGATCGTCGTCAGAAAGGTTGTATGCGACGAATTCCGTGTGCAGGTGGCACTGTATGTCGGCCTCAGGGAACATGGCTCGGACTTGGTCCAGCGCTTCGTCCACCTGTAGGCGTATGCCGTCAAGACTCTCGATGTTCCGGCTTCTGAATTCGCCATGCACTGTGGTGAGTTCAGGGACCGCGTTGCGCACGGTGCCGCCCTCGATTGTTCCGACGTTGAAGGTTGTCTCGTCGTCCAGGCGTCCCTGTGGCAGCCTTGTAATGATTTCGGCTGCAATCCGTATGGATGAGATACCCTTTTCAGGTTCTACACCCGCGTGGGCGGCGCGCCCGGTGATCTCGATGTCGAAGCCTATGTATTCGGGACTCGACGAAGTTATCTGGCTTGGAGGCCCTTCTCCGTCGAAGACGACCGCCTCTTTGCCATTGAGAAGAGAGAAATCCAGATTGCGCGCGCCGACGAGACCAATCTCTTCCTCGCGGGTAAACGCCACTTCTATCGCCCTGTGCGGGGTGTTGTCTTCGTAGATGGACTCCAAGGCCTCCAGAATGGCCGCCACGCCCGCCTTGCAATCGCCCCCGAGAATTGTGGTGCCGTCCGAAACGATGCGCTCGCCATCTACCGATGGCTGCACTCCGCGTCCGGGTTCGACCGTGTCCATGTGAGCGGACAAAATGAGTGGGTCGTCACCGCCGTCGTTGGCAATGACGTTTCCATAGTCGTCTCTCACTACATTGAGGCCCATATCTTGCAGCCTGTTCATCAGATGAAGGGCGACCTCCTCTTCCTCGCCTGATGGGCTGTCTATTCTGGCCAGCTCGCAGAATGAGTTGACTATTCTCTCTCGACTAATCATCTAGGCTTCTCCAGGCCATTTGAGTGGATAGACGCTACTCGTCAGACGCGAGTGTTCCGGCCTGCGCCCAGTTTTCCTTGGCGACATCTTCGAATATGACAAATGTCTGATCTGCGGGCGCTTTTCCGATTTCTACTACCGCCTGTGTGATGGCCTTGGCGAGTTCCTGTTTCTGTTGATGGGTGCGGCCAGGCCACATTTCGACTCTTACGATGGGCATATTTCTTACTCCTAGGATTCGATTAAGTCTGAACGTCTGGATTCTAGCAAGCGTCATTACAATGGGCAACGGTGCGCTCATCGCCTCAACTGTCGAATACCGAGCGCCAAAGCTACGATGCCTGGCGCTCAGGTTGTCATCATGTAGGACTGCCCAACAGCGGAACGACCCGGTCGAGTATCTCGACTCCCACATCGTACTTGGACATGAGGGGAAGGCGTTCGACGGAGCCTTCACGGTCCAGGATTATGACTCGGTTGTCGTCCGAGGCAAAACCTGCGTCGGTGGCAGTGATGTCGTTGGCAACTATGAAGTGCAGTCCCTTGGACTGTATCTTGGCGCGGGCGTTCTCTATGAGATCCTCGCTCTCTGCGGCGAAGCCGACCTTTACGAGACCGTCAGCGTGTATTCCGGCAATCAGGTCCGGGTTCTTGACCAGATCAATCGTCCAGGTGTTGGCCCCGCTCTTCTTGACCTTCTGGTCGGCTATTTCAGCTACTCGCCAGTCAGCGACGGCGGCGGCCATGATAACCGAATCCGCTCCCGTACACTCGAGGTCCAGTGCGTGTCCCATCTCGAGCGCAGAGTTCACCTTCACCACTTTGACGCCGGTTGGATCGGGCAGGGCGGTGGGCGCGGATACTATTACGGCCTGCGCGCCTCTGTCCCTGGCAGCCTCCGCTATGGCATAGCCCATCTTGCCAGAGGAATGATTCGCTATGACACGTACCGGGTCTATGGCCTCGCGGGTTCCGCCTGCGCTGACGACGATCTTACGTCCCGTGAGGTCTCCTCCTCGTCCGAGCATAATTCTGATGTGTCCCACCAGTTCGGACGGTTCTAGGAGCCTCCCCTTGCCAATGAGACCGGAAGCCATTCTGCCTTCTGCCGGTCCCGCGATGTACACTCCACGTTCTTCCAACAATCCAACATTAACTTGAGTCGCGGGATTGTCAAACATATTCGCGTCCATGGCCGGGGCGACCAAAACCGGAGCGCGAGTTGCCAGAATCGTCGCAGATACAGGGTCGTCAGCCTGGCCATGCGCGATTTTAGATAAGCTATTGGCGGTTGTGGGGACTACTGCGACGAGGTCAGCCCGCTCAGCGGCGGCAACATGGTTGATGCTCAGTTCCGATTCCGGGTCGAACATACTCGTAACTACGGGGCGATGAGTAATCGCGGCAAATGTAAGGGGAGTAAGGAACCGGAGAGCCGATGGAGTCATCAGTACATCTACGCTGGCGCCCAACTGTACCAGCTTACTGGCTAGGTCAACCGCCTTGTAGCAGGCGATAGAGCCTGTAACGCCGAGCGCGATGTTCTTTCCTTGGAGTGAATACGTCATTTCTTACGCGCGCCATCGTTGAGTTCATAGACGATTCGCAGCCCGGTTAGAGTGAGATTAGGGTCTATCGCGTCGAAGACACCGGACTCCCCGGCCACCACTTCCGCAAGACCGCCGGTGGCGATTACCCCGGAGTGTTGCCCCAACTCCCCCTTGAATCTGGTTACCATGCCCCTCACCAGCTCTGCGTACCCGAAGACGAGGCCCGCCTGGAGCGCGTGAATAGTGTTTCTGCCAATCGCAGCCGGGGGTGGAGCGAGTTCCACGCGGCGCAGCATGGCCGTGGTGTGGAACAGAGAGTCGGCGGCTATGGATATTCCGGGAGCGATTGCGCCACCCAGATAGTCGCCTGACTCGGATACGGCGTCGAAGACTGTGGCAGTTCCCACATCAACTACTATTACAGGTCCGCCATATATGCTGAACGCCGCGGCGGCGTCAACGATTCGGTCCGCTCCAACATCTCGGGGAGAGTCGTACCGGACGCTGATTCCCGTTCGTGTGCCGGATCCGACTTCCAGGGGATCTACGTCGAAGTAGGTCTTTGCCATCTGGATGAAACTGGGTGTAAGCGGAGGTACGACACTGCAAATAGCTACATCGTCTATGTCCGATAGAGATAGCCCGCGGAGCGGTAAGAGTTGGCTGACAGAAAGAGCGTATTCGTCGGGCATCTTACGCGTGTCGGTGGACAACCGAAAAGTAGCCTTCAGATCATGCTGATCGAAGACTCCTACCGTAACGTTGGTATTTCCTATGTCAATTGCGAGAAGCATATCGTCTCGGCTACCTGAAGGCGGGCATCACTTCCTCACACAGCAACCTGAGAGACGAGGCAATCTTGTCAGGGGGAAGCTCCTCCCCGGCGTTCAGTTCGGCCACGATGCCGGATAGGCTGAGTGTATCGCGCATTCTGGTCAATTGTTCGACTACCATGTCCGGAGTGCCGACGGCGACCTTTTCCTCTCGCACGAAGTCCCAGGTTATCTCAGCGAGTTGCGAACTTCGTTCCACACGGTCTTCGCGCGGGTCGGTTCCAGGTCGTGTTGCGGATGCCGCGAGCTGGTTTCCGAGCCTGCGGAACTGCTTCATGAAGCTGTTTTCAGGAAGGGAAACCGCCTCTTCCTTGTCTTCACCCACATATACGGGAACTCGTAGGGAAATGTCTATTTCACCCTCGTGTCCAGCTTTGTCCCATGCCTCTTTGTAAAGCGCGACCTGTTCGGCGACCTGCGACATTCCAAGTCCGCGGACACCCACGAAGATGGGATATCCCATTTCACCAAGAATAGGGAATGTATCCGTGGTCGTGGCGGCTACCCGGAACGGAGGATGAGGCTGCTGGTAGGGTTTTGGAGTGAGACATACGTCGTCGTAAGAATAGAATTCGCCTTCGTAGCTGAATCGTTCGGATGTCCACGATGCCTTTATGATCTCCAGGTACTCGTAGAACCGTAGTCGGCTTTCACCGTATGCCATTCCGTATCCTTCGTAAGAACCTGGGAACCCACTCCGCCCGACACCGTATTCGAAGCGACCTTGGCTGATCTGGTCGAGTGTCGCGGCTTCTTCGGCCATTCGGATTGGATTTCCGAGCGGGATCACGTGGACGGCGGTGCCGATCTTGATTGTGCTTGTTCGCCCGGCGATTCCCGCTCCGATAACGAGCGGGGCAGAAAGGACGGACCTCTGTGGGTTGAAGTGAGATTCGGCCAGCCATACGCCATCGAGTCCAAGCGACTCAGCTTCCAGGATGTGTTCCATACTCTCATCGAATGCCGCCGCCTGAGAGCGGCCGGGTCGAGTGTGAAATTCCATGAATGAGCCGAACTGCATGATTCCCTCCAAAATCCTTGTTAGTCAAACTACTAGGCGCTGCCACCGCGCATGGACGGTAAAACCGGATGGGACACATAATATACCAGAACCGATGGTTGCGAAACTCTTGAGATTGAATCGTGCGCAAGACAGACGCGGTGGAATTGAGCAGGGTGAGATCGGGATGGGTCGCGGGCGCTTCACATGCGCCGCGCCAGGGCCTTTCCGAAGTCTGTCACGGTTTCGCCTGATGCTTCATTCTATGTTACAATAATGGCATGGATGTAGAACATACATATAAATCATTGTTTATAGCGCAGGCCAAAAGACAGCGAGAGAACTCTTTCGTAGCTTTGACGCTGGGAAAACTCTGGGCAACTCTGGATGAAAACCGCTCCAGCCCGACCCTGTGACTCTCCCAGTTAACGCCCAGTACTTTCC
>JAAXHY010000525.1 GCA_012270665.1 Dehalococcoidia bacterium | reverse complement strand
GCATCGCGCTCGATCCCGACGAGAACCTGTACGTAGCGGACACCCGCAACCACCGCATCCAGAAGTTCACGAAGGACGGCGAATTCCTGATGGAGTTCGGCGGCTACGGCTCAGCCGAGGGCGAACTCAATATGCCCTGGGGCATCTGCGTGGACGAGCTCGGCGATGTCTATGTAGCGGACTGGCGCAACGACAGGGTGCAGAAGTTCAGCGCGGACGGCGAGTTCATCTTCAGCATCGGCAGGCCGGGCGACGGAGAGGGCGAATTCAACCGCCCGTCCGGCGTCACGGTGGACGATCACGGCGACATATACGTCGCGGACTGGGCGAACAGCCGCGTTCAGCTATTCAGGCCGGACGGCGTCTTCGTCGAGCTCTTCCGAGGAGACGCGACCCTGTCCAAGCAGGCTCTCCACTACATGAGGTCGAACGTCAAGGCGCTCAGGCTGCGCGAGATGGCGTCCATCGAGCCGCAGAAGCGCATCCGCTGGCCGGTGTCCGTGCGTGTCTATGACCATATGATGTACATAGCCGACTACGGATCCGACCGCATTCAGATATACAAGAAAGAGGCCTATCCGCTTGGGCCGGACGAAATCTCGGAGGAGCAGAGGTCGCCCACGCTGTACACCCAGTTCTGACCCCACCACAAGCGTCGAAAGTGGACAGGCCGGAAGTCTAATCAGATGCCGGAACCGTCACATCAGGCGACTTGTAGGCATATGGTCCGCCGTGCCATTCCCTATACAACTGCCGGAATTCCCCTATCATCTCATCGGGAGAGTGATTGAGGAATGCCTGATAGATTTCCTCCTCGGTCACCGGACGGCGCTCTAACGTATGCAGCAGGAACAACTCCCGTATAGCCGCTCCGGTCGCTTCTTTGCCGAGAGTCTCGAACAGGTTGAGCAGGAAATAGGCTCCCAAGCTATAGTTGCATATAGGAGGCGTTACCCCGGGCCTGCGGGTGAGCTCATTCAACTGTTGGATGTTCTCCATCCCTTGATCTAGACAGTTCCACCCCACTAGTTCCCAGGCCGTGGGCTTCCGGTCTTCGAGGCTCTGGATGCCGACCTGATCGTTGGTGTACGCGAACATGAACTCCGCCCCGCCTTCTA
>JAAXHY010000590.1 GCA_012270665.1 Dehalococcoidia bacterium | reverse complement strand
ACAGCCGGAGACGATCTGTCTACAACGGCTACCATCGTCTCGGTGGCGCCACCGTACTCTCCACTCTCCATTACTATCCCGGCTATGACCCACACCCAACGGAAGGTCATTACACTGATCAAGCCTATGTAGAAGGGGAGCCATCTACGGCTGACCGCCCAAATTGACTCTCTATCGTCCGCCGAGGGAGGCCGAAGCGCCCTCAACAACAGGCGTAGCCAGAATGGATCTCTCTTGCTCTGGTCGTCTTTCACAGCCCGATTCCTAGATAGTGTTTACCGAGCCGCGTCTTGTGTCAAGGCTTTCTACCGAATCGGCCTCGGATTCGATCTTCGCCAACGCCGCCGTAGCGGCCTCCGCCTCCGCCTCCTGCTTACTGCTTCCGTGTCCCCTGCCCATCGGCCTCCCGCCGACAATCGCCCGCGCCACGAAAGTCGGCGCATGATCCGGACCTGAGCGTTCCACCTCCTCATACACCGGCGGTGGAAACCCACGCTCCATTGCCGCCTCGTGCAGCAGCGATTTGGGGTGCCTCGGCGGACTCTCCATCTCCGCGACCACGTCTAGCTCCTCCGACATCGCCCTCAGCGCGAATCCCCGCGCCGCCCCATATCCTCCATCCAGAAACAACGCCCCCAAAAGCGCCTCGAATGCATCCTCCAGGTTGGAATCGCGCTCCGCTCCCCCGATCTCAGCCTCACCCTTTCCCATCACCAGCCACTCACCCAGTCCCAGCCGCCTCCCCACCCCGGCCAGCGCGCTCTTGTCCACCAGCGACGCGCGCATCTGCGTCAACGCTCCCTCTGGACGGTCAGGAAACCTGCGAGTCAACTCTTCCGCCATCACCAGGTCCAGAACCGAGTCGCCCAGAAACTCAAGCCGCTCATTGGACTCCTCGAACACCCCCGGAAACTCCGCTACGAACGAACTGTGGACTAACGCCCGCTCCAGCAGACCGATATCCTCGAAATCCACTCCCAGCGCCCGTTCTATCCGCCGTAGTTGGCCGTCCGAATGTTTCATCATCCCAGCGCTTCCAGCAGCCGCTCCGTCCTGTACTCGAATATGCCCCGAACGCCCTGCGTCACGAACAGCCTGTTGACCAACGCGTCCCCCTGAACTGCGTATTTCACCATGTCCCTAGCGAGAGTTCCGCCATCTTTGCTAGGCGGGCTGCGCCTCCTCGCCCTCCCGCCGAAAGACGCGATTGAACAGACCCGGGATACTCTCGTTCATCAAGAAATAGACCACAGGAACCACCACCAGCGTGAGCGCAGTCGAACTAACCAGCCCGCCTATCACCACCGTCGCCAATTGCGCCCCGATGATGCCGCCTTCGTCCTCGACGAAGGTCGCCAAGGGAAGCAGAGCCATGCTCGTCGTCAGCGCCGTCATCAGAATCGGCCTCAGCCTTACACGTCCTCCCTCTATCAGCGCGTCATACACGCTCATCCCCCGCCGCTGGCGCAGTTGCTCCACGAACGCTATCAGCACCACCGCGTTCGTAACCACGATGCCGATGAGCATCAGCAGTCCCATCATCGCCGGAAGTCCCAGCGAGCGGCCCGTCACGAACAGCGCGAACATCGCTCCGATGATAGCCAGCGGTAGGCTCGTTATTATCACGAACGGATTCCTCAGTGACCCCAGGCTCGCCACCATCACCAGATAGACCAGCGCGATACCCACCGCCATTGCTAGGAATATCGTCTGGAAGCCCTCCGCTATCTGCGCGAACACGCCTCCGCTCGTAACCTCCACGCCGGGCGGCAGTGGCAGCGCGTCTATCTTCTCCTGGATCGCTATCCCCACCGCCTGCGCGTCGTCCGACGTTATGCTCCCCGTGATACTTGCCGAGCGCAGTCCATCCGTCCGCGTGATGGTCACCGGCCCAGGCTGTACCATCACCTCCGCTATCTCCCCCAGCGACGCCATGCCCAGGGGCCCCGCAAGCACAAGCGCGCTCACACTCTCCACATCGGATACGCCGCTCGAATTCACGCTTAGCGACACATCCACCGCGCCGTCCTCGGTCTGCACGCGGGTAACATTCTGGCCCACGAAGAACTGGCTCACCTGGAACGCCACCTGCCGCGCGCTCAGACCAATCGAGGCCGCGCGAGCCGGATCCACTTCCACCACGATCTCGTCCCTCGCCTCGCTCACGTTGCTAGTTACGTTCTCCACCCCATCCACCGTCTCCAACTCGCCCATGAGCTCGAGCGCGACCGCCGAAATATCATCGTAGTCATTGCCCGTAACGCTGATGTCCAGTCCCGCCGTCGGCGGCCCGTTGCTCACCTCCGTGATATTGACCCTCCGCCCCTCGACGCCCTCCAGAGCGTCCCTGAGAGAAGCGATTATATCCTCCGGCGCGTCCTCGCTCAGCCGGACGAACGTGTTCGACTGGTTGAACCCTCCCGGAACGCTCGCTCCGAAGGACGCGGACGGACTGCCGATAGTGGATATGTAAACCTCCGAATACGGCGCTATCTCAGCCTCCACCTTCGCCAACTCCGCCAGCGTCGTCTCAGCCGGAGTCCCCGGAGGCAAAGACATATCTATGTTGGCGAACCTGTCCCCTCCGCCCTCGAACAGGTTGATGGGAATGAGCCCGGCAATGCCAATACTTCCCACGGTCAGCGCCAGCGCCGCCACGAGCGTAATCGCCTTGTGTCTCAGCGCCCACCTCAGAGTCGGCGTATATACGCGCTGCATCCATAAGCCGCTTGCCGACGTCCGCGCGTGAACCGTATTTACACGCTCTATCTCTGATTCCGACTCCGCTAGTTCCTCGATCTCTCCAACGTTCTCAGGCAGATCCCCCTGTCTCAGAAGGTACGCCCCCAGTACCGGCGCCGCCGTAAGCGCGACCAGCAGAGACGCTATCAGCGCGAAACTCACCGTGAGCGCGAACGGGAAGAAGAACGCGCCCACCAGCCCTGGGATGAACCCCAGCGGAACGAAGACCGCTATCGTCGCCAGTGTAGATGCGGTGATAGCCGGGCCGACCTCGACCGTCGCGTCCAGCGCGGCGCGCCACCTGTCTCTGGAACCCTGTATGTTGCGATAAACGTTCTCCAGCACCACGATGCTGTCGTCCACCACCCGACCGACCGAGATGGCCAGGCCGCCCAGCGTCATGAAATTCAGCGCTAGTCCCTGCCAACTCATCAGCAGGACGCCCGTGAAGATGCTCAGCGGAATCGAAAGCGCTATCACCACCGTCGGACGCAGAGAAGTCAGGGCGCCCACTATCGCATTTGGCCGCAGCGTGAGGAAGAACACGAACACCACCGTCACCGCCAGTATCAGCCCCAGAATCGCCTCCCGTTCCAGCGTCTCGATCTGGCCCTCTATGGCCGGTCCCTGGTCCGAGACTGTAACTACTTCCACGCCCGCCGGAAGGTTCCCTACTGTCTCTAGGGTATCGAGTACCGCTGACGTCACGTCTATCGTATTGGCGTCCGGGTCCTTGATGATAGACACCCCGATGCTCGGCTCGCCATTGGTGCGCGATATGCTGGTTGCCGTGCCAGCGCTCAGGCTCACCTCCGCTATCTCTCCTAGCGTAACAGGCGGCGGCGGAACGGGTGGCATCGAACCAGACGGAATCGAACCCGGAGCGCCGGATCCGGCCATCGCCATTGCCGGCTGCGAAAACCCGACCACCAGATTCCGCAGATCATCCAGCGACTCGTAGCCGCTTGTCGTCTTTATCGGAAGAACCTGGCCCCCGTCGTCGCTGATAGCCCCGCCCGGAAACGCCACGCTGTTCTCTGACAGCGCCTGCGACACCTGGAAGAGTGAGACCCCCTTCTCGCGCATCCTGTCGGGATTAACCACTATTCGCGCCTGCCGCTGAATCTCACCCGTAACCTCCACCCTGAACACGCCCTCCACGCCCGAAATCGTAGGCAGTATCGTCGAATCCAGAATATCCTGAAGCTCGACCAACTCCCGCTCTCCCGTAAGGCTCATCTGAAGCACCGGGAACGAGTCCGGGTTGATTCGCCCGACTATCGGCTCGACTACGCCGTCAGGGAACGGAATCCCGTTGATAGAAGAATTCAGGTTGCCTTCCACCTTCTCCATATCCGTGCCGAACTCGAAACTCGCCAGGATGATTGACCTGTTCTCCGACGAGAACGACTGGACGCTCTCCAATCCATCCAGCCCGGACATGACGTTTTCGATGGGGCCGCTCACATCTCTCGCCACAGCCTCCGGATTGGCCGAGGGATAGAAGGTCGTTACAGTTACAAGTGGAAACTCGACCTCCGGGAAAAGTTCGACCGGAAGCGTCCTGTACGTGAAAATTCCCGCCGCCAGCACAAGTACGATGCTAAGAGTCGTAACCGTCCGCCGATTCAAAGCCAGCTTGGTTAGCCAGTCCATTTTG
>JAAXHY010000569.1 GCA_012270665.1 Dehalococcoidia bacterium | reverse complement strand
ATACCGACGAGTCCCATGACGGTGAACAGCAGAATCAACTGCCATGCGTGGCTGATGTACGCAAGCCCTATCAGCGCGAGTCCGGTCATCAGCGCGGCTATGGGCAGCATCACGCGAGATCCGAAACGGTCCAGCAGCGGCCCAATCACGGGGCTGGAGAGCGCGCCCGCGCCCTGCCGGGCGGTCTGCGCCCATCCGAAGGCGGCGCGACCGATGCCAAGGTCGTCGCCCATCGGCTTGATGAAGAGGCCGAAGTTGAGCGAGCCCATGGCCATGCTGACCGCGCCGGAAGCGGCCATGACCCCGACTATCACCCAACCGTAGAAGAACCGGCGCGGTCTAGTGTTCATGTGTCATCTTAGGTTGTCTTCTCCTTGTCATAAGGGTTCCGTTCCTTCGTTGAGGATAGTGATATAGCGATCATATGAGAATATGCGATTGCGCGGCTGTCCCGTAATCTCGTTCGCGATCCTGAGTTCCACCAAGAGCCGCATACCTGAGGATGCGCCCGGGAAAGCAAGTCCCGTCAACTCGCTCACTTGAGAAAGGGTTGAAATAGGGCGAGACATCAGGGCCTGATGGACTCGCAGCGCAGAGTTGATGCGCCGACCTCCGTTTTTCTGGATTGCCTCACGGTCCGCCGCGAAGATATTCAGCAGTCGCCGACAGGTTGATATCGCGCTTTCGGAGGTCTCTCTGACGCCCTCGAAAAAGAAAGCGAGCCACTCCTCCCAATCTCCGGTCATGCGCACGCTCTGGAGCAGGTCGTAGTAAGTAGATCGGTTTCGCTTTAGATACAGGCTCAAATACAGAATAGGCTCCCGTAACGCTTCGTAGTGGTATAGCAGAAATGAAATTAGAAGGCGACCCACCCGTCCATTACCGTCCAGAAACGGATGGATTGTCTCGAACTGAACATGTGCCATGCCCGCGCGGGCCAGGATAGGCAGTCTGTCGTCTCTGGCATGGAGAAAGCGCTCAAGCGCTCCCATACAGTCGGCCAGCTCGGTATGCGGCGGCGGCGTGAAGACCGCGTTTCCGGGACGAGAGCCGCCAATCCAGTTCTGAGACCTGCGAAATTCGCCCGGGTCCCTGTCGCTCCCGCGTCCTTTCGAGAGCAGGACGCCGTGTATTTCACGAATCAGCCTATTTGAGAGAGGGAAGCCCTCACGCAGCCGGGACAGCCCGTGTTCGAGCGCGGCCACGTAGTTCGACACCTCCGTAACATCGTCTAGGGGGGTGCCCCTCGCCTGACCGTTTTCGAACATCAGAAGTTCCGAGAGAGATGATTGCGTCCCCTCGATCTGTGAGGATAGAAGGGCCTCCTTGCGGATGTACGAATAAATGAACAGAGATGGTTCGGGTAGCAGGACAGAGAGACTGTCCAGACGCCCCAGGGCCAGAGACGCCTTTTCAAGGGACTGCTGAAGGGGTCCGTCCATCGCGATTGGAGGATCGGGGGGCAGCGGCGCGGGAATGTAGGCGCGGACCTGTTCTCCTCCGTGATTCGATATCTGGTATCTGCCCGTTTTTTCCCGTCGCATGACATACTTTACCTTCCGCTATTGAGCAAACTTCAATAGCGGGCCATCTTATTAAGATTTCGGGCTTAAATCTTAATAGCATCTGGTCTTATTAAGCAAACCTCAATAGCGGGTCATCTTATTAAGATTTCGGGCTTAAATCTTAATAAGGCAGGCGCGGCGACCTTCGCTCTCGCCCGTCCGATCAGCGAGTGGCGAGGGTTAAGCGATCTAACCCCTGCCGATGTAGGGCATCTTGGTGGCCATTACGGTCATGAACTGGACGTTGGCGTCGAGCGGCAGGTTGGCTATATGCAGAACGGCGTCGGCGACGTGCTGGACATCCATAGTCGGCTCGACCATGACCTCGCCGTGCGCCTGTGGGACGCCGACGCTCATCCTCTCGGTCATGGGGGTGGCGGCGTTGCCTACGTCTATCTGGCTGCAGGCTATGTTGTACTTGCGCCCGTCGAGGGACGTGGCGCGGGTGACGCCGGTCACCGCGTGCTTGGTGGCGGTGTAGGGTATGGAGTTGGGGCGCGGAACGTAGGCCGAAATCGAGCCGTTGTTGATGACGCGACCGCCCATCGGATCCTGGTTCTTCATGATGTGGAAGGCCTGCTGGGTGCAGAGGAAGGTTCCGGTGAGGTTGGCGTTCACGACGGTCATCCACTGGTCGTAGGTCAGGTCCTCGAGCAGGACGGGAGGCGCGCCCGTGCCTGCGTTGTTGAACAGAACGTCCAGCCGTCCGAAAGCCTCTTTGGTCTTTGCGAAGAGGTTGTTGACGGAGTCGGGATCGCCGACGTCGGCCTGCGCTATCAGGGCGCGAGAGCCGTCGTCGCCGGCCTCGCTGACTGTCTCTTCCAGCGGGGCCAGGCGCCTGCCGGACAGCGTGACCGAGTACCCGTCTCCAAGAAGCGCGAGCGCGGACGCCTTGCCAATGCCCGTTCCCGCTCCGGTAACAATCGCGACTCTTCCGTTTGATGCCATGTTGAAGTCTCCTGGATATATAGTGGGTTGCTGCCCCATTCTAACGCCAACGGAGGTTGGTTGTCAGTCAGGGGGACTGGGCGTTCAGGGCAACCGTGCCCGGATTTCGACGGTCTTCATATATTTTGGTTTATATCGCCAGGGTCATTCAGCAGGCGGATCAAGTGGTGGCCAACGGGTGACTTCTGAACCAGAGATTCACCAGCGTTTGTAGCTAAATGGCGGAAATTTTTCCTTCTGCCATACTTATCATTTATTGTCATTTATAATTTTGGTCATTAGTCATTGGGTTCGGGCGCTGGGAACCTGATTGATAATTCCGTGATTTGGAGTCATGGGGATATTGTAGCCTAACTAGCACATATGTGCAAGAGCTATGGCTGGGGGCAGAGTTTTGGATGCGACTGCGCTGGGGAGCGGAATATAGGCGATGTCTGACCTCAGAGCTTCGCTAGTTTCTGTACACGCTGGTTGGCGGTGTCCAAGCCGTAGATGCTGCCCTGGGAGTCGGTATAGACTTGGTGGGCTCCCTCGAAGGTACGACCGCGCGCCAGCAGTTCGCCGTCGAGGGTGTATATGCTGACGCGGGGGATCTGATCGGTCACATAGACCACCTGGTTGGCGTCTATGTGTACACCCATTGGACACTTGAAGTCGGTCCATTCGGTCTGGAACTCGCCCTCCAGCGTGAACACCTGCACCCGGTTGTTCTCGCGGTCGGCCACATAGACCCGGCCATCCTTGGACACACTGACGCTGTGCGGCACCCGGAACTGGCCGGGGCCGCTGCCGGGGCTGCCGAAACTGCCTATGTATTCTCCGGTGGCGCTGAACCGGTGAACGCTTGAGTTCCCGTAGCCGTCGGCTACGTACAGTTCCCCGGACGGGGCCACACAGACATCCGCGGGGTGGTTGAACGGCGCCTGCATCGCGGCCCGGCGCCGTGTTCCCAGAGACCGTTGCAGATTGCCGCCGGTGTCGTAGATCAGGACCTGGTGGGCGTCGCGGTCTGTGAGATAGACGGTGTCGTCGGGGCCGACGTGGATGTGGTGGGCGTCCAGGGGGACGCCATTTCTGCGCTCCCATGCCCCAAGGAAATGCCCATCGCGGTCGAATACCAGAACGGGCGGCCCAAGACGCTGGTACACATACACCCTGTCCTTTGAATCAACTGCTACGCCGCTGGGTTCACGAAGAGACACACCGCCCGGCATCTGGGGCCATTCCGGTTGATATTCGTACCTGAAGTCGCCTGTGCCTATGATTGGCGCCATGGTGTCCTCCCGCTGGGCAGATTGGCCCATACTATGCTGACGTCGCCGGCCTGATGGACTATTTTTGTCATATTTCTTCATTCATCGCAGGTTGTAGGAGTAGTGTCCCTCGCCGGATTCCAGTTCCCACTCGGAGAACCAGCGATTTATGTATGGAAGGATGTCCTCGGACAGCCGCGCCGCGCCGGACTCCCTGTCGGTCAGCTCGCGCGCCAGGGACTCCTTCAGGCGCGCCGCCACCTCCGCCTTGTCCGCCTTCAGGTACTTCCTGCCCCTCAGAAGTACCTCCCCGTCCACCATGACGGTGTCCACGTCCAGCCCCTTGCCTCGGTAGACCAGGGCGTCAACGATGTCGGTGTCCGGGTTGAGGTACGGTTCCTCGATTCGCTCCATGTCTATCAGGACGAGATCGGCGCGCTTGCCCGGCTCGATAACCCCCACGTCGTCGAAGAACGTCACGCTGGCCGCATTGGAGGTGGCGAGCCGGAATATGTCGTGGGAGGTGGGGTGGGGTGAGGATACACCCGGCTCGCGGTGTATCTTCTGAGCCATGCGCATCTCCTGGAGAATGTCGTTGTCGTCATTGATGCCCGCCTCGTCTATGCCGAGCGCAACGTTCACTCCGCGCTCCAGCAGCCTGTTGACGGGCGCGACCCCGCTCTTGAGCCTCAGGTTGGAGCTCGGGTTGGCGCAGATCGAGGTTCCGGTCTCGGACAGGATATCCAGGTCGGACTCGGACAGCCAGACGCCGTGGGCGCACGACACCTCCGGCCCCAGCGTTCCGAGTTCGGCCAGGTGAGCGAGCGGCGTCTTGTTCCAGTGGCGCGTTCCGTACATTCGCTGGTAGATCGTCTCCTGCAAGTGTACGTGGAGCCCGGTATTCAGACGCCGCGCCAGGTCGCTCATCGCGGTCAGCATCTCGTCCGAGCACCAGTGTACGTTGTGCGGACTGACGAATATGTTGGTCCTGGGGCCGCTTCTCCGTGCATGAAGTTCGGCGGTGGAAGAGAGGTACTCTTCCAGCGATGCGGGCCTCGATCTGATGCGTTCGCGCGCCCTGTGGGCGAGTTCGGAGGGCAGAGTTGACAGGAATCGCTCGTCGTCTTCATAGACGAGGTGGTTTTGGTCGCGCGTGAAAATCGAGAAGGCGACTCTCATTCCGCTCGCTTCATAGGCGTCCAGCGCCTGGGACGCCGCTTCAAACAGGCCCATTTCCGGCGGCAGCCTCGCAGCCATGTGATTGTGCTGGACGGTCGTGATCCCGGACTCGATCATCTGGATAGCGCACCAGAGCGTGTCCAGGTACGGGTCCACCTCTCTAAGCACCCATCGCGCGACTATCCATGTCTCCAAGGGCATATCCAGCGACCCCAGCTGAAACGGCGTGAGACCCACATGGTGGTGGGCGTTTATCAGTCCGGGTATGACGACGTGGCGGGAGGAGCCTATCACCTCATCGGGGTGCCAGCGTCCGATCAACTCGTCGTACCTGCCCACTTCGGCTATCTCACCGTCCCGGACGGCGACGGCTCCGTCGGCGATCACTTCAGCCGAATCCCGGCCTGTGATCCTGCATACGACCTGCCTGCCTCTGACAATCGTGGTCTTCATATTCACCTCTCAGGACAATATACAGAATTAAGCCTGAGCTTGCGGGGAATCTTTATTCGCGCAGAACCGAGTCGCGCTGCTGCCGGCGCCCAAGTTCTCTGCGGTCCGTGTAGCGTCGGATCGTACCGTCCTCCACCGCCCAGATGCCGGTGGCGTACCTGTCTATGAAGGCGCGGTCATGGGTGACCACCAGCGCCGTACCCGGGAATGCCGCCAGAGCCTCCTCGAACCGCTCCCTAGACGGGATGTCCAAGTGGTTCATAGGCTCGTCCAGTATAAGGAGGTTCGCGCCCTGCAGCGCCAGCCTGGCAAACAGCAGTCTGGTTCGCTGGCCGTAGCTCAGGTTGCCGGCGGGCAGCAGCGACTCATCTCCCTGGAACAGGTACAGGTGGAGCATGGTCCTGGCCTCTGTCTCTGTCATGTTCGTCGCCTGCCTGACCATCTCCACGGGGGACATACTCCAGTCCAGTCCCACCTGGTCCTGCGGCATATAGCCCAACCTGATATTTTCACCGACGCGCACTGAACCCAGCGAGGGTGCCGCGTGTCCAGCTACCAGTTTGAGCAGCGTGGACTTGCCGCAGCCGTTGGGTCCGAGGAGCGCGATACGCTCTCCATGCTCCAGGACCAGGTCAACGTTCCTGAACAGCCAATGCCCGTCGTATTCGTGTCCGACATCTTCCAGCAGCAGCACACGGGAGCCGCCTCGCGGGGCGGGGCCAAAATCCAGTTTCATCGTCCACTCCGGCTTGGGACGCTCCACACGATCGGACGAGGCCATCATTCGCTGAAGCCGTCTCTCCCGTACCTTGGCCTTGCGAGCTACCTTCTTGGCGCGCCTCCTGTAGAAGTCGTGGGTGGTTGACCTTTCCGTGCGAAGCGCGGTCTGCTTCGTCCGGGCGATGTCCCTCTCCAGCCTTATCTTCTCCGCTTCCTGGTCCTTCCATGCCGCGGTCCGCTTTTCCAGTTCCCGCTCCTTGATCGAGCGGTAGTCCGAATATGCGCCCGGATATGCGACGAGTCCGGGACTCGGGCTGTTCAGTTCCAGGATTCCGGTAACGGACCTGTCCAGGAAGGCGCGGTCATGGGACACGATGACCGCCGCGCCCGTGTATGCGGAGAGATACTCTTCAAGCCATTCCAGGGCCTCGATGTCCAAGTGGTTGGTCGGCTCGTC
>JAAXHY010000059.1 GCA_012270665.1 Dehalococcoidia bacterium | reverse complement strand
AAGCAGCCCATGACCCGGCCGCCGTTGTCGCCCACGAGCGCGCCGGCGCCAGCGGGAATAACCCCAGTACAGCCCCCCAGAGCGCAGAGGAAGAGCGCCCAACCCCACAGCGTTCCGCTGTGGAGAAATCTGATAGCCTAGACTAGGGGCACAAAGCCCGTGATGATAGCGAACAGGTACTTGGTCATACTGCCAATTCCTACTAACGGACGAGCCGCCGACATCAACGCCATCTACTCGCGCCCGAAGGAGAAAGCGCAATGTCGAAAACGGACGCTTCCAACGCCGACCGCAGAACACGTTCCGGATCCCAAGCGCTCCCGCGACCTGTGGGTCCATGAACTCTCCATGCCCCGGTGAACCCACATGACGCGCGGCGTTGTAAAGACGCCTGAACATATCGAGAACCTCGGACAGCCTGCCGTGGCCCACAGAGGACACGTAGGCGCGTGTCCGGTATGTAGCGTGTGTCTTCATGGCAAGTCAGATAAGTCCGCTGTCTGGTTAGTCAGGGCAATCGCATTCTCTGGAGTAGCACTTTGGGGTATAGGATATGCTCTGGTCCATCCCGACATAGGGATAGTCAGAGATGGGTCTGAAGGCATCGGGCAGTTTGGTCGAATCATTTTCACACATATACGACCCACGTTCAGACAGTGGTAAGCGTCACGATCTCATGGAGATCATATCCATAGCCATATTCGCAGTGATATGCGGGGCCGAGGGGTGGTCAGACGTGGAATTGTTCGGCAGGTCCAAGTACGACTGGCTCAGGAGATTTCTCAACCTGTCCAACGGCACTCCATCACATGACACGTTCGGTCGGGTGTTTTCCAGAATAGACCCCGCTCAGTTCCAGATATGTTTCGCAGATTGGGTCAGTGGGATCAGTGATCTGACCCAGGGAGAAGTCGTAGCGATAGACGGCAAGACGCTGCGACGCTCCTACGATAGGGGTTGCGGTAAGGCGGCGATTCACATGGTGAGCGCGTGGGCACAGAACAACTCCCTGGTTATAGGACAGGTCAAGGTATCTGAGCGCTCCAACGAGGTCACGGCCATCCCCAGATTGCTGAGTATGCTGGAAGTGTCAGGCTGCATCGTCACTATAGACGCGATGGGTTGTCAGAAAGAGATTGCCGCAACAATCGCCGAGAGTGGAGCCGACTATGTGCTGTCTGTGAAGAAGAATCAGCCTCAACTGTACGAGGACATTGCTGAGACGTTCGCATCTGTGCGCGAGAACGGCTTACAGACAGTGCCTCACAGCTTCTTTGAGACAGTGGACAAAGGTCATGGTCGAATCGAGAGACGCAGGTGCTGGGCCACCCCTGAGCCTGACTATCTGAACTATGTAAACGATGGCGGTCAGTGGAAGAACCTCACGAGTGTTGCGATGGTGGAGTCAGAACGGAGACTGGATGGTCAAACAACTGTCGAGTCACGCTTGTACATCTCCAGTCTGTCGCGCGATGCGGAACGACTGCTCGCCGCCACACGTGGACACTGGGGCATAGAGAACTCGCTACACTGGGTTCTGGACATATCGTTTCGGGAAGATGATTATCGTGTCAGAGATGGCAATGCCCCTGAGAATCTGGCGGTGATCAGACACATGGCGCTCAATCCGCTCAAACAGGACAGAACCGTTAGCGCTTCCATCAAAGGCAAACGCAAAAGGGCCGGATGAGATAATGACTACCTGATCGCTGTCATCTCACAGTGAAAGAGAATGCGATGGCTCTGTTCCACTTCTCCCCCTCGCAACACATTCGTTCTATGCTAGAATATCCTCGCACAGATGGATGACATGAACAGAGCGACAATCCTCAACCAACTCCAGGAGCGCGAATCCGAACTTTCGCGCCGTTTCGGCGTCGCGTCCCTCACTCTGTTCGGCTCCTTCGCCCGCGACCA
>JAAXHY010000390.1 GCA_012270665.1 Dehalococcoidia bacterium | reverse complement strand
CCACATTCTTCAACGTGATAGGTCTCGACCTTCGCCATTCTGACCTCCGCCATTCTAAAGAGCCGGACACGTTCGTAGATGCCGTGTGGTCCCGAAAAGTCTCAGCCCGTGCGTCCATCCATAGCTGGCTGCACGCCGAGCGGAACGGATGTCCGTTCAATCAACCGACGAGACAGCCATTTCGTTCTTTTGCTCCCAAGTAGAACGACATCTCATCCGTTCCGTTCCTCCAGTTCGGATAACTCTTCAAGCGCTTCATATGCTCGCTCAGAGGTTCTATTGACAGATCTAAGTGATCTCTCGGCAGACTGCACGAACTCGTAAGCGACGTCAAACGAGCGAGGCACATTTATAGCAACGAGTCCGAGTATCGAGATGACGAGCAGCAAAATTACGGTCAACAGCAGTCGCTGGAACCATTTCCAGACGTTTTCCATCATGAGACTTGTCCTCCAGGCACTGATGGCTTCGATCTAAGCGACAGGCGTTGCGTCATCATTCGCCTCCGCCTCGGAGTTGTTGCCCATAAGCTGCGCCAATCGCGTAACCGAATCCGCAATCAAGTGTGGTATGAACGCGAGTGCGACGCCAAGCAGCGTAGTCGTTGCAGCCACTATCGACTCACCGCTATTTCCGGCTGTAACAGCCAGAAAAATGCCCAAGAGCAGGACAAGAAATCCGACTGTGCCGAGTGCAATGCTGAGCATCCATATTGCCCTAGTCAAGCTTTCCGCCGATATTCTTATCTCCACGAATCACCTCCTTGTACGCGTAACCAAGTTTTATTCGAATACGGTCGCTTTGAAAGTAACGTACCTGCCGTCCACTCCGATGTCGTCGACATCCACGTCAACGTCGTCATCGTCTTCTATCAGGTCTTCGATATCATCCATTCCTGCCGCCGCTCGCCGCTCACTGCTGAAGATCACCGCGCCGTTCAGCTCAATCTCGCTCTCGCTGCCGCCGACAATTGAAACACCCAGGGATTCGCAGTTCCTCAGCGTTCGCAGAGATACCTCGAGCCTCTCCGAACACCCGTTGTTGCCCATAAACATCAATCCCTTGCCGGTTTTCCCCAGCACACCTATCAGCACGTTGTTCTCCGCATCCGCAAAGCCTTCGCCTCGATAAACTGCCCTGACAACTTCCTTCACGGCGTCCTCATAACCCCACATATAGACGCCGGAAGCCTCAAAAAAGGCGATTATCGTCTGAGAACCGTCTTCCCAAATCTCTATATCGCGGTACACGTCGTCCTCGTAGTTCTCGTCTTCGAGTTCATATCTCATATCCTCGAAAAAGAATTCACCTTTCACGACCACATAACCGAAGTCGTTCGACTCCACGAGCATGATTTCGGATATGTCGTCGAATGAATTGCCGAGCGATGCGTCCCATCTGTCCCATCCTTCCCGCCAATCGTCCAAGGCGTCTTCGAAATCGTCGGCATCCGAGGAGAAACCGAGTCTCCAAGGACCTGCGATGGGAGCCTCTATTGCCTCCAAGTATCCTCGCACGTCCATCACCATCACGGTTGAAGCGTCCTCGAGAATGAACTCTTCTATCGCGCCAGGGGCGCTCCCTCCGACGGTGTCACACGCAGGAAACGCCGCCAATACGACTGTTATGAGTAGGACAAACGCCACGGCTCTGCTTATAGTCATTGATTCACCTCACGAAGAATATTGCTGTTATAAGATTCACGGAGATAGGTTGCATGTTTCCAATAGTGGGACTATTCCAGACACTGCGTGTTCATTGCTCCCATACTTGCTAAAAAATGCGCAGAAGATGACCTGCCCATTTGACCGAAACGCGACCTTCGCAAATGCGGCATTTCCGATCACCTGAATTGCAGCGCAATACGCTCTCCAATGAGCAGGAACAGAGACACGACATCACTCAATCTACTGAGTCGGTAGTATGCTCAGCGTGAAGTCGCCTATCTGACCGGCACCGTTCGTGGTCGCCTCTATCGTGTATGTCCCTGCCGACAGCCTCTTCTCTATCCGAGAGTTGGTGTCGCTGCCGCTGATGTTATCGTTCTGCGCGTTCACGCTGCCATCCTTTCCGGAGCCGTCCAGAAGGTACAGGTAGGTGTCCACCGACGAACTCAGGTCTATCCGCACATCGGCGTCTGAGCTCAGCGTGAAGCTGTAATAGCGAGCGTATCTGTATGTGCGATGCTCCGATGGGCAGGAGACGTCCCAACTGCCAGCGCGGGTTGCCGCTGACGATATTGCACCCAGCGAGACCACGCTGCAACCGGGTGTCGGCGTTGATGTCGGTGTGGGCACATCCGACACCCGTATCGTCAGCGTGAAGTCGCCTATCTGACCGGCACCGTTCGTGGTCGCCTCTATCGTGTATGTCCCTGCCGACAGCCTCTTCTCTATCCGAGAGTCGGTGTCACTGCCGCTGATGTTATCGTTCTGCGCGTTCACGCTGCCGCCCTTACCTGAGCCGTCCAGCAGGTACAGGTAGGTGTCCACCGACGAACTGAGGTCTATCCGCACATCGGCATCTGAGCTTAGCGTGAAGCTGTAGTAGCGAGCGTATCTGTATGTCCGATGCTCCGATGGGCATGAGACGTCCCAACTGCCAGCACGGGTTGCCGCTGACGATATTGCACCCAGCGAGGCCACGCTGCAACCAGGTATCGGCGTCGATGTAGGCGTAGGCGTGGGTGTGGCAATAGCCGTGGGTGTAGGCGTGGGTGCAGAACCGTCGCCCAAGCATAGCGCATGGCCGCCAGTACCATACCAAGAGCCAAGTGAAATATGGTAGTTGTCTATATGGTCGTGCGCCAAGAAATAACTGGGAAGATTGTGGTCATGACGAGAAATGAAGAAAACTCGCCCCGTACTCCCCCATCTCTCTTCTCCGTTCCATGACACTCTGGCGCTGGAGCGGCCGCTGCCTTCAACTGCCCAGCCGAACTTCTCTATCATCGCAGTGAGCGACCCGCCTGCGGCATAGTAATCCTTGAGGTCGTTCCAATCAGCCTGTCTGTATGCATCTCCCAGTTGAGTCTTGCACTCTTGGTCGTGGTCTCCATATTCATTGAGGTTATGCTCTATTTCATAGAATTCACTAAGAGCGGGCGCTGTCCCTGAAGAAGCGCCATCGCCGTTGTCCTCATCCACCTTCAGCGTGAACTCGCCTGTTACGCCCGCGTGATAAGTCGTCGCTTCTATGGTGTATGTACCCGGCTCAAGTGTGGCGTGCAGGCACGAATCCCTGTCCTCTGGATTGATCGGCTGGAAGACTTCGCACGCAGCAGCGCCCCTAATGACCGTCTCGAAGTCGTCGTTCTCGTACAGCTTTTCGCCGTTCTCGTCCGCGCCTTCCAGCAGGTATAGGTAGGTGTCAACAGTCTCGGATGTGAGGCTGACGATAACCTCGTCTGCCGCATCAAGGGTGAATGTGTAGAAGCGCGCGTAGTAATCGCTATTGTCGGGTCTGTTTTCAGACAGGCAACTATCCGTTGTCCAGTTTCCCTCCATCCGACTGCCTATGTCAGTCAACTCAATGCAAGTTGTGGTCGTGCGACCAGATGTACTATCTCCGCAGAACGGCAGACCGAGCTGATCGAGGTCGTTGTTCGCCACATCTTTCAACCCGACTGGAATGCATCCAATCAGTTGCGTGTTGCGACTGAGGAGCAGCTCCTCCAGATTGGTGAGACTGCCCAACTCTGTGGGAATAGAGCCGCTCAGGTTGTTGTCATAGAGGACCAGTTGAGTAACTCTGCCGTTGTCGTCGGTAG
>JAAXHY010000585.1 GCA_012270665.1 Dehalococcoidia bacterium | reverse complement strand
GCGGACATTCTGGAGGACGGGTCGCCGGGAGAGCCGCGCAAGATAGCCGGAATGCCGGGCGAGTCCATCTTCCAGCCGGAGTGGTCGCCGGACGGGATTCTCTACTTCGTCTCCGACCGTACCGGCTGGTGGAACCTATATCGCTGGCGCGAAGGCCATATCGAGGCGATTGCGCCCATGACGGTGGAGTTCGGCGCGCCGGGATGGGCACTCGGCACACACACCTACGCATTCGAGTCGGCTGAGCGCATAGTGTGCGAGTACGCCGAGAAAGGCTTTTGGAAGTTGGCGGCTATCAACACTCGCACGACCGAACTCGAACCCATAGAGACGCCCTACACGGAGATGTCGCGGGGCGACATAAGGGCGTCCACCGGCCGAGTTATCCTCGAAGCGGGAGCGGCGAGCCTGCCGGACGCGCTGCTCTCGCTGGATCCTGACACAGGGGAGATAGGCGTCATCAGAGAGTCTCGTTCGGTTCCGGTGGATTATGGCTACATCTCCACTCCTCAACCGATAGAATTCGAGACGGACGGCGGACTCACCGCTCACGCCTTCTACTACCCCGCCAAGAGCGCCGAGTTCGTTGGCGAGGAGGGAGAGAAGCCGCCGCTCATGGTCATCAGCCACGGCGGGCCTACGGGCGCGGCCATGACCTCTTTCAGCCTGTCCTACCAGTATTGGACGAGTCGAGGCATCGCCATAGTGGATGTGAATTACGGTGGAAGCACCGGCTACGGCACGCAGTACAGACGAAGGCTGAATGGAGAGTGGGGAGTGGTTGACATCGCGGACTGCGTGAACGCGGCGCTGCACCTCGTAGAGGCGGGCGAGGTGGATGGCGAGCGGCTGATGATTCGGGGCGGGAGCGCGGGCGGCTATACGACGCTCGCGGCTCTGACGTTCAGGGATGTCTTCAGGGTCGGCGCGAGCCATTACGGGGTGAGCGACCTGGGCGCGCTGGCGGAGCATACGCACAAGTTCGAGTCGCGCTACTTGGACTCGATGGTCGGCCCCTACCCCGAACGGCGCGACCTGTACGATGAACGCTCGCCGATACACCATACCGAGGGGCTTTCCTGCCCCATCATCCTGTTCCAGGGGACGGAGGACAGGGTAGTGCCGCCGGCGCAGTCGGAGATGATGCTGGAGGCGCTGCGGGAGAAGGGGCTGCCGGTGGCGTACCTGTCGTTCGAGGGCGAAGGACACGGCTTCAGGGACTCGGCCAACGTCAAGCGCGCTTTGGAGGCGGAGCTTTACTTCTACTCACAGATTCTGGGGTTCAATCTGGCCGACGATATAGAACCAGTGGAGATACAGAATCTGAACTGAGCCGCCCGCTCAGTTCGGCGGCCTCCAGCGCTTCGAATGAGAGCCTGTAATCGAGGTTGGGTGATTCAGACTCATCTCCCCGGTAGTCTTCCAGACGCTCATAGCCGTTGAACATCCATCTCAGCCACAGCGTCCCCTCGTGACCCCAAGCCCAGTGATACGTCCAGCCGTGTTCAGATTCCACTCTGACCTGTTCTGAGGTCAGATAGCCGCCGAACGACAGGTGAATCGCGTCCCAGTCGCGGGCTACCTTCGACCAATCAGGAACCAGCCTGCCCGCGTCGCGCGAGAAGTCCGGTTCGTTTCCGGCGTGGCGTCCGCTATTGCCTTCTGCCGGGTATTCCACGCACAACCTGTGCCAGTCATTCGGGCCATGTATCTCGAATATCCGCGCCGATTCGTCAACATTCATCATCCATACCGCGTATGGAGGTCCCTCATACGCCGGCTGCAAGTCTCCCACTCCGAAGTCTATCGCTACGGCCATCGGTGAAATGTCACCAATCTGCGTGGACGTGAACAGCCATCCCGCCGGCTTCAGCGCATAGCGTTCCCAGTGTGTAGGAGGTTCGGACGGAGTAACAAGCGAATCTTCAGACGGCGGACTTCCGTCCCTAGATACCCAAACCTGCCGTTCCCTATCCACCGGCTCGAACCACCATGACACCGACGGCTGCGCTAGGATTTCACGCAGAAACGCCTCATGATTCCCGGCTTCGCTTTCCAGATAGGCGCGTATCTCGTTCCTGATTCCCCTCCACACCCCCACGTCATCGGACGCATACACGCACAGCCATAGGCTTGTCTCAGGCACAGCCAGATCGCGTGCGCTTAACCCCGGTCCCGCCGCTATGATCGCCACGGCGCGGCCCAGCGGCGAGCGCATCATCGCAGCTGCCTTCTCATCCGGGTTAGCTCTCTCTAATCTGGCAGCGCACATATCCAAAACCCTTCGTCACGCCGTCAATACCCTGACCGGACTCCCGGACAGGAACGCCGCTATATCCTCAACCGCATCCCGTAGAAGATGCGGTAGGTCTCGGCGGTCACGTAGCCCATGTGGGGAGTGAGAACGGTGTTGGACAGGGTTCTGAGCTTGTGATCGAGGGGCAGGGGTTCTATATCGAATACGTCCAGACCCGCTCCCGCTATCGCGCCGGACTCCAGGGCGTGGATGAGGGCGGACTCGTCCACTATCGGGCCGCGAGAGGTGTTGACCAGATAGGCGGACGGCTTCATCAGGGATAGGTCGCGCTGGCCCAGTAGTCCGCGTGTCCTGTCGCTGAGCACAAGGTGTATGGTCACGATGTCGGACTGGCTGAGTAGTTCGTCTTTGGGCACGAGGCGCGCGCCAAATTCGGCGGCGCGTTCAGCGGTGAGGTTCTGGCTCCAAGCTAAGAGATTCATGCCGAAAGCCGCGCCTATCCGCGCCACCTGGGAACCGAGCCTGCCTAGCCCTATGATGCCAAGCGTCTTGCCCTGGAGTCCCTCGCCCATGGTCACCTGCCACTTCCCGGCGCGCGTGGCGGCGTCCTCGGTGGGGACCTTTCGGACGAGCGCGAGTATGAGCGCCCAGGTGAGTTCGGCGGTGGGATATGGCAGTCCGTCGGTGCCGCATACGGTGACACCATGCTCCGACGCCGCGTCCAGGTCTATCGAGGCGTTCCTCATGCCGGTGGTGACCAGCAGTTTCAGATTCGGCAGGCGCGAGATGAGCGCTCGCTGAAAGGGTGTCCGCTCGCGCATCGCCACGATGACCTGATACGGCTCCAGCCGCCGCGCGACATCATCTTCCGCCGACAGGTGATCTTGGTAGAAATCCACGCTCACGTCCACCGGAAGCGAATCCCAGTCCGCCATGTCTCGCGCGACGTTCTGGTAATCGTCGAGTACGGCTATTTTTGTCATCCGGCGGTTCTCCTCCAGAGCCTTGCAGAGTCGGGGACGACTCGACATATATCTTAGTTTATAGATACGCGGGAAAGTACTGGGCGTTAACTGGGAGGGTCACAGGG
>JAAXHY010000544.1 GCA_012270665.1 Dehalococcoidia bacterium | reverse complement strand
ATTGTAGCATAGAATGAAGCATCAGGTGAAACCGTGGCAGACTTGAGAAGGCCCTGCTACGGGAAGCGTCCAAATTCACAATTTCGTACCTGGATGATAGGATTGGCGCAAGACTCTGAGCGGGGAGATGCAGATATGGTTACAGCGACGAGGCCGCGAATCGAGACCGGAAGAAACACAGTGTACAGCAGTGGCGGGGTGGTCGTCTCCATATCGCCGTTGGCAGCGTCCGCGGGCGCGAGAGTCCTTGCGGACGGCGGCAACGCCTTCGACGCGGCGATAGCCACCGCGTCGGTGGAGGCGGTGACGGTTCCCCCGGCGTGCGGAGTCGGAGGTGAGCCTTTCGTGATCATGTACGACGCCAAAACGGGCCAGGTTCATGGGATGAACGGCAGCGGGCGGGCTCCCATGGCCGCGAACCGCGACTTCTTCATAGATCGCGGCCACAAGCATATGCCGCTGACCGGGCCGCTGGCAGCCGCGATTCCGGGTGAAATCCTGGGGTGGGAGCAGATAAACGAGCGATTTGGCACTCGTCCACTCGGCAAACTGATCGAGCCCGCCATAGGCTACGCGGAAGAGGGATTCGCGGTCAGCGAGCAGTTGGGAAACGGTTTCAAGGCACTGAACGATAAGCTGGCGCAGTTCCCATACTCGCGGGAGATATTCACGCGAGACGGCAACCCCATTCAGCCTGGCGAAACACTCGCGCAGAAGAACCTCGCCAAGACCTTGAAGAAAGTCGCGTCCGGTGGCGCGGAGGCGTTCTACACCGGTGACGTCGCGCGTGAAATGGCACGCGCCTTCCAGGAGGCGGGCGGTCTCTATACCGAGCAGGAATTCGCCGACCACCGGAATGTCTGGTACCAACCACCCATATCCTCGACCTATCGAGGCCACACCGTATACGAAACGACCCCGCCATCTCACGGGTTCATGCTGCTTGAGATCCTGAACATCCTGGAAGGGTATGACCTGGCAAGCATGGGGTTCTACACATCCGAATCGGTGCATATGATGGTCGAGGCGAAGAAGCTCGCGTTCGCTGACCGCAACAGGTACGCGGGCGACCCGGACTTCGTGGACACGCCGCTGTCCGAGCTTATCTCCAAGCCGTTCGCCGCCTTGCGCCGCCGCCTGATAGAAGCGACGGCCGGCTACTACGAACCCGGTCCCGTCGCCGCGCCGATTCCGGGCGACGGCAACACCAGCTACTTCTGCGTGGTGGATAAAGAGGGCAACGCGCTTTCGTTCATCCACAGTCTTTCGATGGGCTTCGGCAGCGGATTCGTAGCGGGCAACACCGGCGTCCTGCTCAACAACCGCATAGGTCGCGGGTTCAGCCTCGTCAAAGGACACCCGAATGTGATAGAGGGCGGAAAGCGCACGATGCACACGCTGAACGCCTATATGGTCATGCGAGAGGGCAGGCCGTACATCGTCGGAGGCACGCCGGGCGGGGACAGACAGATTGCCTGGAACGCCCAGGTCATTACCAACGTCCTGGATCATGGCATGAACGCCCAGGAAGCGGTCGAGGCGCCGCGCTGGACTTCAACACCCGGCACCGATCCTCACAACGTGGAAGACCCGTTCGTACTGGAACTCGAAGGAGGTATGGAAGAGAGCGAGATCGAGGACTTGAAAGGCAGAGGGCACGACGTGGCAACCCATCCTGGCAGGGTCTTCGGTGGTTCGGCCAAGCTGATAGTGATTGATCCCGCCACTCATGTCCGAACGGCGGGATCCGATCCGAGGACCGACGGTCACGCCGCGGCGGTCTGATAGAGAGGCTTCAGGTGACATCCGCCCTGGCAAACAGAGCAGATCCCAAAGCGGTCGCAGTAGCGCGGGCCGTCTATGACGCGGTGCGGCCCGAAAAGGTAATCCTGTTCGGCTCGCGCGCGCGGGGCGACTATCGCGCGGATTCGGATATTGACCTGCTCATAATATCCGACGGTAAGTCCAAGGGCAGGTACATGAAGGCGCAGAACGCGGCCAGCGAGGCGGCGCAGCGAATCTACGGCGACTATTTCGGCGCAGACCTCGTGTGGATGCCGCGCGAAAAGTACATGGAGTGTCGAGGGGGTATCAACCACCTGGCGGCACAGGCCGCGCGAGACGGAGTTGACATGAACGGCGAGAAGGAAGAATACGAACCGGACCCTGAAAGCACGTTCGACTGGGCGGACGTCCGGCAGCGGGTCATCAACGCCAACAGAGAGCTTATTTCTATGGACGTGCAAATATCTGGAAGCGGGCCTCAAGAAGGAATAGGATTTCACGCACAGCAGGCGTTAGAGAACGTTCTGAAGGGCTGGGATTTCGGCGTTCGGGGCCGAGTATGGGAATACCCATGACCTGGGAAAGCTGATTGGCATAATCAGGGGCGACCCCCAAGAGTACTACACCCCCGCGGGCGAAGAGTTGGCGCGGCTGACTGAGTATGCCGTAGAGTACCGCTACGAAGGCGCCCAGCTTGTGATGGACGATCCGGTAGAGCTTTACTTTGCGTTGGACCGCGTAGTATCCGCCATCGAGGAACGGATAAAGGCGTTGACCGGGGTCGAGGAACTGCCACGATACACGCCACCGACTCGGAGAAGGTCGGATGAATCGGTGAATGACGACGACATAGAGTAGGCGCGGTACGGAAATTCACAGGGACTTTTTCCATCATAGGGTAACCATTTCCAAGGAGAGGCAAATGAAATTCGGACTTCTATTTGAGATGCAGCGTCCTTTCGAGGGCAACGATATTGACTGGAACACGCTTTACAAGGAGACACTGGAACAGTGTGAACTGGCCGACCGGGTGGGTTTCGACAAGCTGTGGTTCGTCGAGCACCACTTCCTGCTCGGATTTTCCGGTTCGCCGTGCCCGGAGGTGATCTTCGGCGCTCTGAGTCAACGGACCAAGAACATCAGGATAGGGTTTGGCGTGTCCATCCTTCCGCACGCGCACCCCATTCGGATAGCGGAACGTGTAGCCATGGTGGATCAACTGACCGACGGTCGGGTCGAATTCGGCACGGGGCGTTCCAACGCATACGAGCAGATGGGGCTTGGGGTGGACCCGAGGAACACGCGCGAGATGTGGAGTGAGTCCATCGAGATGATTCCCCAGATATGGCAGGCGGAGGACGAATTCTCCTGGGAGGGCAAGTTCTGGAACGTCCCGGCGCGGCGCGTGCTCCCGAAGATCTACCAGAAGCCGCACCCGAATATGTACCTGGCCTGCACGCAGTCGGCGAGCTTCGATCTGGCCGCCGATAAGGGTATTGGAGTGCTGTCGTCCGCGTCCTATGCCCCGACGGTGCTCGCGCAGCACGTCAAGACCTACAAGGAGAAGATCAAGGACGCGAATCCGGTAGGCGCCTTCACGACCAATTACTGGGCGAACAACGTCCACGCTTACTGCGGCCCTGACAACAGCGAAGCGAGGGAGTTGGCCGCGCTTTCGATGAAGACATTCTTCGGGCCGGACAAGCCGTACATCGCGGGGCGAGTGGGCGCCTACGAGGAACTGCTGGAGGCGTGGGGCGGAGTTCCCGACCACCTGCGGGCGGACTTCGGGCGCTGGCTGAGGCAATCGGACGAGGAGCACAAGCAGCAGGCGGAGGAAGTCGGCATATCGCTGGATTCCGGTCCGGGCGCGGCGCGCGCCGCCATCGCGGAGCTGGACGGGGATACACTGGCCGACCGCGGGGTAACTATCGCCGGAGACCCTGAGAGCTGCATCAACGCGATTATGAAGTACCACGAAATAGGGGTGGACGAGGTGATGATGATCATCCAGACTGAGACCATTCCACACGAGAAGGTGCTGAGTTCGATAGATCTCTTCGGGAAAGAGGTCTTCCCTGCGGTCCGCGACATGGTGGGCGCCGAGGTCGCCGCGGCAAATTAGTTCTTGAATGAGATCGAGCCTACTTCGGCTGTCAGTAGCTTGGAGTAGGCTCGAGACGCACCCCAATAGAAACAAGGAGGCCGCGAGAAATGGACAACGTTGTTGTCATCCTTATCATAATACTGGCGCTCGCCGCCATCTGCGTAGGTGGTTACTTCTACTTCATGACGAAGGCGCGTCAGAAACGCGAAGCCGAAACGAAGGAACAGAGGCGGCGGGACGCGGTGAATAATGTTCTCATGTCCGATCCCATTACCAGGGACAACATAGATATACTCAGGGAAACCGGCTCGGAATATCTGCCACAGGCGGTTGACCTTCGCCGCGAACAGGTGGCGAGGGAAGAGCGGAGGCGCGATGAGGAGAGGCAGGAACGCCGTCGCCAGGAAGAGGGACTCCGAAGCGAGTGAACGGACCGGATCAATGATGGGGCCTACTTTACACAGGCCCAGGAACTTCTTGCAGGAAAGGACTAGCAGATGACGATAGATGTAGCGACCGCGATTGCCCGGATTCTGAAGCAGGAGGGGATCGAGTGGGTCTCGACCTTTCCGGTGTGCAGGGTGAACAATGCGCTGGGACGTGAGGGCATTCCGATGGTGATGATGCGGGATGACCGCTACGCCATTGCGCTTGCCGACGGCTTTTCAAGGGTTACGGGCGGCGAGAGGATAGGCGTCTGCACGGTGCAGGGCGGCGTCAACGCGGCGGGCATACAGGTCGCCTATGCCGGGCTGGCGCAGGCCTATGAGGACGGCTCTCCGATCCTCTGCATTACGGACGGTGTACCAGCCGGTAGTTCCGAGAACAGCCAGTTCGACGTCACGACCAGCCTGAAGTCGGTCTCGAAATGGTATGGCTACATAGACCGGCCGGAGCGCGTGCCGGAGTTCATGCGACGCGCCTTCACGATGCTCAGAAGCGGCAGGCCCGGCCCGGTCGTGCTGTCGGTTCCGAACGCCGCCGGCACATATGACGAGACCGCAGACCCATACACGCCGGTGAAGGGATGGAAGTCCGCGCCCGACCCGGCGGATGTGTCCATCGCGGTTGACCTGCTTCTGGACGCCGAGAATCCGCTGATATACGCGGGCGAGGGAGTCATCTACGCGGGGGCTTCCGACGACCTGAAGACGTTCGTAGAACTGGTCAGCGCGCCCGTCATCACGACGCTCAAGGCTAAGGGGACGTTCCCTGAAGACCACCCGCTGTTCGTCGGAGTTCGCGGTGAACCCGCGTCCGAGTACATGCACAAGAGCGACCTGATACTGGCGATAGGGTCGAGCCTGTCCCCGGCCCGATTCACTCACGCGATTCCGGACGCGGCGAACAAGACGATAATCCAGTGCAACCTGGACGAGTTGCACGTCAACAAGATATATCCCATGTCCCACGCGGTACTTGGCGACGCCGGGTTCACCATACGGGGGTTGACTAAGGAGGTGTCGGAAAGAACGAACGGCAAGGGGAGAGAATCGAACGGCGTAGAGGCTGAGATCCGGGAAGCTCGCGATGCGGGTCTGGCGGTGTACCGAGAGGCGATGGCCTCAGATGAAAAGCCAATCAACCCATACCGGGTTTACGCGGGCCTGATGGAGGCGCTCGATCCCTACAACTCGTTCGTTACGCACGACTCCGGCAACACCCGCGACCAGCTCAGCACCATCTATGACACGCTGATTCCGCGCGGTTTCCTAGGGTGGGGCAATGTCTCCACGCTCGGATTCAGCCTGGCGGCGACTATGGGCGCGAAGATTGCCTTCCCGGAAAGGCAGTGCGTCGCGGTAACGGGCGATGCAGGTGTGGGCTATATGCTTGGCAACCTGGAGGTTCCTATGCGTCAGGGACTGGGTGTGACCGTGGCGCATATCAGCAACGGCGGGTTCGCCGGATACGGTCCAGGTTTCTGGGGCGAGGGACATGATCCATATACTCACCTGGTTCTCGGCCCGGACGACGTGGATATGTCCAAGGTCATCGGGGAAATAGGTCTGCATACCGAGAGAGTTTCGGAGCCTTCGGAGGTGGTTCCGGCGCTCGAACGCGCGTTGGCCGCTAACGAGAACGGCCAGCCGGCCTATATCGAGTTCATTTGCTGCCAGTACCCGGTGTACGGCGGCTGGGTGCCCGGTGCCATCGCACACTGATCAACAGCCGGACCCGGGCGACAACAGGGTAGGCGCCTGGTCGCGTGAGTTCCTGATCGCCCAGATAGTGATCGTGGTGATCATCGCCGGCGCGCTCGCGTTCGCAGTGACGTCAGAAGAACGGGGATTGATTTCCGTGTCCACTCGGATACAGGGTGACGTAGGGCCCGGTATTGGCATCGGCTCGGAAATCACCGCGCCGGTATCCCCTGTGGAATGTTCGGATTCGGAAGGACTTGCAGGCGACTGCGCGATACTCCTATCCATCCGGGCCGAACTCGCAGGCGACGCCAACCTGGACTGGAGCGAGGATGTTCCCGTGTCGGAGTGGGAGGGAGTCGTCGTAGGCGGTTCACTGCCTCGTGTTCTTTCTCTCAATCTGACGACGTCCGGACTGACGGGAATAGTCCCGTCCGAGCTGGGTGAACTGTCCGAACTGAGGTATTTGCATCTGTACGGCAATGACCTGAGTGGCGAAATTCCTTCTGAACTCGGACATCTGGCGAACCTGGACACTCTCGACCTGGGCGACAACCAACTCACCGGGACGATTCCGGCTGAACTCGGGCAGCTCGCGCGCCTCGTGTCGCTTGATCTCAGCGCCAACCAACTCACCGGGACGATTCCGGCTCAGCTCGGAGACCTGGAGGGGCTTGAGTGGCTGGTCATCGCGGACAACCGACTGGCAGGAGATATAACCGGGGCGCTGATGAGCCTGCCGAACCTCAACTACGTCAATATCGAGGACAACAGGCTGAGCGGATGTATCCCGGAGGCACTGCGGGACGTTGACGGTTTTCTGGGAGATTTGCCGTTCTGCGATGGACGGTGAAGCCCTTGTATCCGGGTATTATCAAGCAACTGGTTAATAGGGTGACCCAGCATCGCAAAGAGCTATATGTTCTTCATATTGTAAGGAACTCCGTAGAGGTATCTTCCATCTCCCAGTATCGCTTTGATAGCTTCCCTGTCACTGGCGGACGCGTACAGGATGAGAATGTCGGCCTTGCCCGGGCATTTCATCGTGTTTATTTCCACGACGGTAAATCCTGGGTTGATTGACTTTATCTCGCTGACGACTTGTGAGTGTTCGGAAAGAACCCGCCGCACTTCGTCGGGGGTAGGCAGCTTGTCGCAGGGTACCCGGTGAGGACTCGCTCCATAAACGCTCTCAAGAACCCGGTTCCTCATATAGTAGGTATTGGCCTCGAAGATCGCCAACGCCAGTGCGCCCAGCAGAGCCGTTCCCAGCAGGTAATAGAGCGGATGAGGATTTTTCTTGAGGGATCTCATACGGATACTTCCCACTCTCGCTAACAGAAGTATTGTGCCGACATCGTCCCAAAGCCATTATATACCTTGCCAATTCCGGGCATGGTCGGACTATGATAGACGCTCTTGAATTACCAGATAGCACTATCAAGGGAGAAACATGAATCTCGGACAGTTCTCGGTTAGTCTGGCCGTCAAGGATATATCCGCGTCCCTGGACTTCTACGAGAAGTTCGGGTTCGAGGTTATAGACGGCGGCCACATGAATGAGGCGTTCGCAGATAGCGATACGCACAAGTGGCGAATCCTGAAGAATGAAAGCGCGGCAATCGGACTGTTTCAGGGGATGTTCGATGAGAACATCCTCACCTTCAACCCTGAGGATCTGCGTCCGATACAGCAGACGCTCAAGGAATCGGGGGTCGAGTTTCGGTCAGAGGCGGACATGACGACGACGGGGCCGTGCAGCGCGGTGTTGGCGGATCCCGACGGCAACCCGATACTGCTGGATCAGCATTACTGAGGCCATCTATCAGGTGGTGGGATCGAGCGCCTCATCCAACACGGATTCCCAGTCACGCCGTCGAGGGACCACTGCAAAGTCCCTGATAAGCATCCGCAAAATTTCGATGGTGGATACATGGCCCGTTGGCAGATGGGCGTTGCCGATTTCGGGACGCCCTGCCATCGCGCCATGACCGATATGGAGATGGGGAGTTACAACAGGGCTCTGTCCTACTGGATGCCAGTGATACGCTAAGACTTCTCTATCGTTAGTGTCGAAAACTGCGTATTGGTAGTTCACTACATCCACGGTCCACAAACCGGTTGGCGTATCAAGTTGCAAAACGCGATATTGTTGCTCTATCAACAGCCGAAGCCTTGAGATTCCACCGAGTCTGACAGGCGAGCCATCGTTCAAGCTCAAAGTATGGGGTCTATCGGAAGGGTAGTAGCCGCCTCTTACAGTGACCACAGAGTATGTTATGCACGAAATGGCGAGTTGGATTGATTCGATATAGCTATTGACAGCTTCGGCTGGCGTTCTGCTAACCATCAGGTATTCCAATATTCTGGCATCATCATCGCCAGACTGGTGGACCTGACATGTCTTCCAACGTCATCCTCGAATTCTCCAGCTTTCCACGCCTTGAAGAATTCTTCAAGGCTCATATTAAAGTACTCACGCGCTCGCATTTCCGCCATTTCTCGCCATTCGTCTTCGGAGACAAAACGCGGCTCCGGCGCTTCTGTGTTCTCAATTTTGAGATTAGATGTCATGAAGAATCTCCTATCTCAGTCCAATTCGACCCATCAGAAGTGTAGCATGAGGCGGCAAAGCAGGGTGAGAACAAGGGTCGGCGACCTCGCGTCCTCGAAATTCGCGCGACTCCTGAGACGGACTTCCTTCTTGCTCCCGATCCCAAGAACCGGGGTGGTTGCGAGTCTTTGGCGATAAGACTGTCACCGCGCTACTGGGCGGTGATGCCGCCGTCTATGACGA
>JAAXHY010000473.1 GCA_012270665.1 Dehalococcoidia bacterium | reverse complement strand
TCGTCCCCGACTTTGCAAAGGCCCTGCGCTCAACTCCCAGATTTGACTTTTAGAACGAAATTGTGATTATATTCACCATTGATTAGTATCATTCTCTAGCTATGCGTTCGTTCAGTAGTGACGGCAGTAGCTATAGAGACGAAGGGGAGGAAGAAATGACATTTAAGCGTGTTCAATCGAAATGGCGATTGGTGCTCGGTGTGGTCTTGATGGCATCGCTGGTAGCGGCGTTCGCATTGGCCTGCAGCTCAGAGGCGGAGCCGGAACCGGCTGCGCCGTCTCAGCCTGCTCCGGCAGCTCCAGCGCCCGCGGCGCCCGCGCCGGCGGCTCCCACCGCGGCTGCGCCCGCGCCCGCTATGGCGGCCCCGACAGCGGCGGCCCAGCCCGCGCCCGCTCCGACTGCCGCGATGCAGCCGGAGATGATGGAAAGCGTGACCATCACGGTCGCGTTCGATAACGTAGGTACGCCGCAGTTCCGCAACGTCAAGGGAACATGGCCCGACGTTCTGTTCCACGGTTTCTTCGGATTCCAGGAGCCCATGCTCGGCTGGGAGCCCACGTTCGACGATATGGGCAACCCGATCAGAGATACCGGAGAGGCCTGCCACGCCCCGTTCGTAGCTACCGGCTGGGAGTGGGAACTGCCCTCCAAGTCTGGCGGCGTGGTCAAGCTGGGAGGAAAGGCTCTCGAGAACGAACAGACCGGCGAATCCCTGGACGACGCCGACCTTTCCGATATTGCCAGTCAGGGCATTATCAGGGTATTCATCCGAGAAGGCATTGACTTCTATCGCTCGGTTGACGGCGAACTTACAAGAATAGGCGAACTGACCGCTGAAGACGTAGCCTGGTCGTTCAACGATGCCGGTTCCGAGGACACAAGCTCCGCTCACTCCAATTCGTCCCAGGCTTATGAGTACTACAAGCCTTGGCGCGCGGAGAGCAAGTACGTGGCGGTAGCCGAGAACAGGGCATTCCGTTCTGACGGTCTGCAGGACGCTTCCTCGATCTGCCAGGACGCGATCTGGATGCAGTCCAAGCAGCTCTACGACGAACTGGGCGATACCTTCGGCGTTCCCCACGGTTCTGGTCCGTTCGTGGTCCACGAATGGCTTCCCGCCGAGAGAATTGAATCCGAAGCCAGGACCGACCACTGGCGCGCCAACGCGGGCTTTGACAGGCTTGTCTTCATCCAGGCAAACGAGGCTCAGCAGCGCTCCGCCATGCTCCAGACCGGCGCGGCGGACATCGCCATGGCCTCTATCCAAGACGTTGGCAGACTTGAAAGCGAGGGCTTCCAGTTCCACCAGGGACTCGACGCGATCAACGGAAACTTCTTCTACTTCGCAGGCAATGACTGGTCGTTCAAGTATCCTCCGAATTCGACACTGGGCGACGAGGACCTTTCAGGCAGGCCCGTGCTTCGCCAGGGATTCATTCCCTCCGACAAGTACCCCTGGATCGGCGACCCCCGCACTGAGTGCGTTGGCATAGACAGGTCCGATCCCGCGATACAGGACACTCCCGGCGTGGGTTGCGAGGTCGCTAACTTCGAACTCGTCGAGTTCGACGGTATGGATTCTCGGTTCACCGAGGACTCCGTCGGATTCGACCACAACGACACCGACAAGTTCTCCTACGAGACGCCTTCTATGCTGAAGGCCAAGGCGTTCCGCAAGGCGCTGGCCTTCGCGATAGATCGCGAGCTTATCGCAGCTTCCGTTACCGGCGGATACGGTGGAGCCGTCTATGGCGGTGCATTCCCGGGCATGACACTGCACCAGACGCATCCCGAGTACAAGGATAGCTGGAGCTACGCTTTTGACCCTGACCTGGCAAATGAGTACCTGGCCGAGTCCGGCGTCGAACCCGGATTCGAGTTCGAGTTCTTCTGCTCTCAGGGCAACGGCACCTCGCTCGAGGTCTGCGAAGCCACCGTCGGACAGTGGAAAGAGAACCTGGGTCTCGAGCCCTGGATAGACAGCACCCAGTACTCCTCGCGCCGCCCGACCATGCTTGGTCGCCAGCTCCACGTACCTTGGATGACCCGCTGGGGTCCGACCAGCAAGCACGGTCGCCTGGGCGAGGGCGGAGGCACGCTGCCCGGAGGCGGTCTGTGGCCGCTGCCGGCAGGCGGCTGGAACCCCAGCATCGAGGACAACCGATACTGGGACAACCGTGAGGAAACCCGCGTACAGGCCAAGGGATCTGAAGAGAATCTTGCCTCCCGCGAGAGAATACTGGACTGGGCCTACGACATGACGCTTACGGCGGGTGTAGTCGAAGTTCCGGTGCTAATCGGCCTCAATCCCGAAACCGTCGAGAGCTGGGACCTCAAGCCTTACGAACTTCCCAACTCGTTCGAGACGGTGATTCCAGCCAAGAAGTAGGACGATTCGTTTGCTGAACTAAAATAGCTGCCCCGGCAAGTTCTGCTGGGGCAGCTATCGGAGTCTGGCTATAAGCCCGACTCGTAGCGCGCAAGGCCCGGGACACGACAGATGAGGACCTTCATAATCAGACGACTGGCCTTTCTGGTAATGGCTATTATCGCGGCCACTCTGTTCGTGTTTGCGCTTTCTAGACTCCAGGGCGACCCCCGCAACGTGATGCTGAATGTGGGATATGTATCTCCTGAGCAGTGGGAGCAATGGGGGAAGGATCTCAACCTCGACAAACCGCTCATCATTCAATACTTTATCTGGATCGGAAGGGGCATATTCCAGGGCGACTTCGGCTTCTCTCTCAAGACCGGTCAGCCCGTAATGCAGATGGTGATAGGGTTCGCTCCGGCCAGTCTTCAGCTTGGCCTATCAGCTACGCTTTTTGTCCTGCTGACCGGCATTCCCCTAGGTATGCTGTCCGCGGTAAAACGCGGAACCATATGGGACGTCATAGGAAGGACATTCGCGGTCTTCGGCCAGGCTCTGCCGCCATTCTGGCTGGGCATAATGCTCATACTGATATTCTCCGTGAACCTCGACTGGCTGCCGTCTGGCACTCGCGGGCACGACGCCACAGGATTCTTAGACCGTCTGACGTACTTCATCATGCCCGCGATAACCCTGGGCTGGCTCGCGTCCGCCGGACTTATGAGGCTGGTGCGTTCCTCCATGCTGGAGGTGTTGGACTCCGA
>JAAXHY010000474.1 GCA_012270665.1 Dehalococcoidia bacterium | reverse complement strand
CAATTAGTAGCAACATACCGGCAGTTGCGTTCCCGCCGTCCCGCCCGAAAGGTAGCCTGAGCTGAAACGAGACCGTCCGCCCGGGAAGTGGCACAGACAGTCTTAGATGCCTCCCGCGCCGCCTTCGTCTGCGCCGAGGCTGCTCCATTGGCCGTCTTCTAATCAAGTCCCTGACCTCATTCACGTGGTAGCGCGCACCAAAGCGGAAGGAGAGATACTCCCTTATGATCCCGAACATAGAGCGACCGCCGGGCCTGATGGCCACTGATCCCGCCGCAAGCGCGCCGATGACCGCGCCTATACCTATTCGCACCATAAAGGGCAGAAACCACAGCGGAGCGAATTGGAAAACTACGTAAGCGAGCACAACGGCGATCACCACGCCTAGCAACTGTTTAGCCGTTAGCCCAAAGAGCCACGTATCTTCTGCCTGCGTAAATGTCGGCACCTCATGTGTGCGCCACGCATCCCTGTCGTCTCGCTCAGTCGTCACGCAACCTCAGCTCCCAATGCACTTACTGGCCTCGCCAGTGGCACTCCAGGCACGGCCTGTGCGGCAGTATTCGTATCCATCTACGCACGACCCGTGATCCCAGCTTTCCACTCATATGCTCCCCAGCGTTCCTTCTCATCGTCGCTGCCAAACACGCCGACAGCCCGGTACCCGGTCATCCCACACCCATCCCCTTCGCAGACCAACCTGACCAGCCAGTTCCGGACCGCAGCGCAGCAGTGTACCACCTTCACCTTGCGGCGCATCCGGCACAGGCTCGCCTACTTCGACCAGAGTCGGCACCTCAGCCCTCTCCAACAGGATTTCCCGGCCGGCAGCTTTTGGTGTCGGTGGCGCTCCACCCGTCTCGTACTGACGAAAGAGAAACAGCCCCGACGTCACAGCTAGATAGAAACTCAAGCCGACTATCGCCGCAATAGTGGCGAGCGCCGCCAGAGCCTGCTTACGCGACACTCCGAGCACCGCCGCGATTCTGTCAAGTAGGTCGCCGACTAATTTGTCCTCGTCATTGGCCATCAGAGTCGTTCCTATATGTCCCAAGAGTTCAATCTGTCTTTACGCAACCGGCGACTCCCGTTCCACCCACGCCATTCCCGTTCCACGTCCATCCTGCATTCCGAGCGATGCCTTCTAAGCTGTCCTTGCAAGCGATAGGTCTTCCGTCACCACCCAACATCAGCACTTCACCCTCAAGCGCGGTCTCGCTCGCAAGCACCTCGTCAAGGTTGAACTCGCCGTCAAACTGACTGTCGTCCCAGAACCTCACTACGTCCTCTAAGTCACCTGCGTTTATATACAGGGTTACGGCGCCGTTGATTATCAGGTAGGAGCACACTCCCAACATCAATCCCTTCACGATGCTCCAGATGATGTCTCTGCTACGCTCAAGTCCCCGTGAGTCACCGTCCGAGGACATAAGCACGAACATCGCGTATAGCCAGTAGCCAACAGCAGCGAGCACCGTGACGAGGATTATCACCCGCGCTCCGGTTCTGGACATGTCGAGCACAGCATTCATCTCCCGATCCTCAAAGTACGCCTCTTGCGGCAGCCCACAAGCTCGCACAGTGATATCTAGGGCAACACCGACCAAAGACTCTGTCTGCCCGGCGTTTCCGAGCAGTTCAATCACCTCCGAGTCAAGGAACATATCGCTCGCTCTCCGGCTACCTTCTCAAAGCCTGACTAAACACCCACTTCACAACGTCGAATACGTCATCTCCGAAGACCCACCCCAGCAGAAACATCATGAAAGCCCAGAACACTATCACCATCAGGACTGCCGACACGAAGCCCGTAACCATCTCCCCAAGCTGGAAGAATGTATGCTTTACCGCGCCACCTAATCCTCAAGGGAAACTCTCGACGCTCGGAACCGTATCGCCTTGGCCCAACACGAACGTGCCCCCACAAGTCGCGCATCGAATCAACTCCCCCGGAAGCGGTCCGCCCTCTTCAGCCAGGGGTATCTCCAGCAGTTCTCCGCAATAAGGGCACCGCTCAATCATCTCCACTAACCTTTTCCATTCGACACCTCGACAACTGTGCGTCACTTGCTACATTGCCCAGTAGCCGCATTTCCGTCTGCATCACCAGCCACTCCGTCTGCCCATGTCCAGCCCAGGGATGTGACAGCCGCATTGCCCGAGCTGTCCTCGCAGAGGACGACGTCGTTGTTAAACATGCCGAGAAACTCGCCTTCCACCCGAATTTCCGTTGCGGACGCGTCCACGATCCCCACCTGTCCCACGTCCACGTTCTGCCCGCCAAAGGCGGTGGAGAAGAACTCCACGCCACCGCCTATGAAGAAGAACGCCAGCGCGCAGCCCCCCGCCGAGGCGATGCTGAACACTATCTGGTTACGGGCCCTCGCAAACATCTGTGGATCATCAGCAGCTCGGTTGAGCTTCATAAAGCCCCAGATGCAGAATCCCGTCGCCACAAGTATCCCCAGGCCCATGAGCCAGCGAATTATCGTCTGCCCGCCGCGAAACAGTCCCTCGATGATCGACTGGTTCTGCTCCATATAGACCTGCTCGGTAATGGGCTCAACAAGAGCCGCTCCCTGCTGAACCTGCACGACAAGTTCCGGCCCAAGATCGATCATTTTCAGATACCTCCATTAAACTTGATGCCGATACCGCCCTTTCTCTGATACCTTCACGCCTCTCGACAGAATCACCTCCTCTCACAGACTCCTACTCGTCCGGACTGCGCATTCCGTAGTAGCGCCGCCGCTGTTCATCGTTCTCGACACGCTGCGCGTCATACGGCGGTCGCTCCTCACGTCCGCCGAGTTCCTGCCCCGCGGACCGTCCCCAGTCTCCCAGACCCTGCGAGAAGCCGGTTCGTCGCCCCTCCTCAGCCAGTTCTCTCCCGCGCTCCACAATCCGTTCCCCACCCTCGCGTGCCTCGCGGGCAAGGCGCGCGCTGTCGCGTCCGGCCTGCTGCAACACCTCTCCCGTTTCAGGCATGGTGTCCACGTGATAGCCTTCACCCGCGTACTCGATACGCCGTCCCATCACTTCATTGAACCGTTGCTCACCCACCTGGTTGAGCAGTCTGGACTCGTTCTCCGTCGCAATCCTGGTAGTCCCCTCGTCGCGCACGAAGTCGCCCTCTCCCATGAACTGGCTGCGAGTGCTCATAGCTCTGTTGAAGCCATGCATCCCAAGTTGGTCCGGCGCGATCAGCCGAGATTCCGCAGGCGTCGCCACGCGCTGCTGCCCGTTCTCTGTGACCATGTATTCGCCCTGGCTGTTCTGCTGGCCCTGGGTCCGGATACTGCTATCCATCGCCCTTGCGAAGTCCTCGTCACCCAGTACCGCCCGAGCATGCGCCTGCTCACCCGTGAGTGGTCTTATCGCGCCACCCGTGTTCTGCCAAGCTCCGCTGCCCACATACCGGATACGCCTGCCAGCAGTCGCCTGAAACTCCTCTCCGAGAGTCTGTCGGGCGACATGCCCCTCGCTGGATTCCGGCATAATGCGGTCCGAATCCATGTCCCTTACCAGCGATACCCGGGCCTGCTCCATGTATCCCGAATAGCCCTCACGAAACGCCTGGCCCATCTGACTCATCACCGATGGACGCTCGGAGCTCGAGTCCTCATGACCTCCGGACACACGCTCGGTAGGAACTTCACCGCCATCTCTCGTTCCCGCAGTGGCCGGAGCAGGCGGCGGGTCAAATATCCTGTTGAATCTCTCCCGCCCCATGTCCGAAACCAATTGCCGCTCAGTCGCTGTCGCAAGCCTTGTCTGCCCGCCCTGCAGGACATAGGGACCGCCCAATGCGACCAGTCCATCTTGTCGAGCCTGTGTGAAAGCGCCCTCGCCCATCTCCGAGCGCGCCCTCCTCGCGTCGAAGTAAGTCCGTCTCTGAGGAATCGCAGTCGTCTCAGCCTCCGCTCGGCGGGCGCTGAATACCTGATTGAAACGATCCCGTCCCATATCTCCAATGACACGCCGCTCGGCAGCCGTCGCCGGACGAACCGTCCAGCCGTCCGCGACATAATTGTCATTGACCACAACAACGCTGCTTTCACTCATCTTGTCGAAGGCATCGCTGCCCATCAGCGCCCTCGCTCTAGTGTCGTCGGCAACGCCCCTAGGACCAGCCGACGGTCCGGTGTGAGGCTCCGCGGCGGGTCGCGCCTCGAAGGCTCGGTTGAATCGCTCCACGCTCAGATTGTCGATGAGCGCTCTCTCTTGCGGCGTCGAGGGTCTTATTGCGCCGTTCTCTCGTACGTACCAACGGCTCATCGCCTGCATCCCACCTCTACGCCCACGCAGGTATGCTCTGCCACCGATGCCGCCAACGATCTGCCTGACATGCGCCTGGTGCTGCTCACGCGGCGTCAGCAACCTATCTTCCGACGCCTCACTCGACACGCCGCCAGCCGGTCGATCCCGCGATGTATCGCCCGTCACCATGCCTGTCTCGATAGGAGAGACCGAGCTGGTGCCATCCGCTCGCGTTATCGGAGCGACTCCCTCCTCTGCAAGAGCAACCTCCGGTCCGGAACCATCTCCGTAAGAAGATGGTGTTCTGACCGAGGACGGCGGGGCCGACTGTGAGCCGAACTCCGAAGAAATATAGGAACCTGCGCCTCTTATTGCGCTGAAGCCGGCGCGGAGCGATCTGAAGCCTCCCACAACTGCGCCCGCCGCCACATTCGTCGTGGCCGCCGCCACTCCACTTGCTACGCCTCTGACAGGAGCCTGCGCAGCCAGACCTCCGGCGGCTGCGGGCGCGCCGCCAGGGTCCCCACCCCCGCCCAGGAAACCAAGCGGTCCGCCCGCGCCGCCACCAGCCATAAACCCAAGCGACCGAAAACCCACCGCTGCGAACGAGATAGTGCTGACGAAGCTCTCCTGCAGGCTGCCCTGTCCGAGAATGCTAGGCACCTTGAATGTCACTATCATCCCCATGATGCCGATCAGAAGCGCCCAGAACATCTGCGTCGGAAGCACAGCCTGCAGCGCCGAGTTGACCGATCCTGTGTCGGCAACGATGCCGACAGGCGTCGCCAGCCGCACGAACCATATAGCCACGGCGAAGGCTATAATCTGGATTCCGTGCTGGAACAGAGTGGTCGTAAAGAGCGTCAACCACCTCCGTCCCCATCCCGAAGTCTCAGGCAGCGCCCACATCAGCATGCCCAGCGGTGAGATGATTATCAGAAGATTCAGCAATACTATTCGCATCACGAACTGCGCGATTACCAGAAGCACCGTAATCGCGAATATCTTCATCAGCAGGACTATCAGGCCCGTAAAGGCGACCTTGATCGCCACAAGGAGAACCCCGGCGACAGGAACAGCCGCGAGCCAGGAATGCGAGACATTCCTCGCGACTATCGCGAAGAGAGCGTTCCCCAAGGTAAGGGTTATGTCGGCAGGAGTGACGCGCATCGCCGCCGCGACATACCGCGACACACCGTCCGCAATATCCACGAGCAAGGAACACCACCAGTAGCTGGTGAGCGCGGCTATAAGCGCGAGTATCAGTCGAGGAATCGTCTCGCGCCAGTCGGCCATAGTGCGCTGCCCGCCAATGAAGCTGCGAACTATCTGACTCAGACCGATCCACGCGATGACAAGCGCGAGTGCGGCCACCATTACGTTCAGGAGCGCCGACCAGCCAATTCTGACGATGCCTCGCTCATAAGTCAGTTCGGGCGGCGTTCCCGTCAGCAGCCCCGTAAAGGTCGTGATGCCTCCATCCATCGATTGCTGCGGAGGCGCCGCGTCCATTTTCTCCAGAGCCAGCCTCGGCACAAGGGTTATGTGGCTCAGCTCGTAGTGAACCTGCGTAGCCAGCGGCACGTCGCTTGAGCGAGGATCGCGCCCGTCGAGCACCTCGGACAGATAGGTGTCGCGCTTCTCCTGCCTCTGCAGCAGAGGCGATAGGCCGGCGAGCGCACGCTGCTCGTTCACCTCGATGTATGCGGCGGTGCGGAGCTCCTCAAGCTCCTCACGCGGAGACTTGTCCGGCTTCTTGCAGTTCCCATTAGCGTTTGGCTTGTGCGGGTCATCGGCATTCTCCACCAGTTCATCGTCAGTGGTGATCCTTCCGTCTCCATTCGAGTCGATGCGGTCGAACGCCTCCCGCTCCGAATCGGTCATGAAATGCCCCATCGCGAAGCACATTCCGCCATGCACGGCGGTGCCTATTCCCTGGAACAGGAAAGACAGACCCTTGTCCAGCCAGTTGGTGGGTGACAGCACCCTGATAATCTTCTGCCACCAGTTGCCGCCCAGCTTGCCGACGATTTCAAAGACCCAGCCGTGAATGTGGTTATTCGGAGCGCCCTCGAATGGCACGATGTCGAACTTGAGAAGGTAATCGCGGTTGTTGGTAAGCGGCCTCACCATCTCGGCGCCCTGCTGCACTTCATCGTTGGCAAACTCGAACTTGAACCTGTATGCGGTTACGGCAGGCGGCTGCTCCGTCGCGGGAATGCCGTTGCCGTCCTCGTCCACCACCACGTCGCCGGCGCGAAAGAGAATGTTGCCCTCCGAGTCCACAACATCCGAAGTGTGCCGCTGGTACTCGATAGTCTCCAGATCGACCCACTCCACCTCGTCGAACTTGTCGTTGATCCGGTTCGCGCCCGTGCCGCCGGAAACAATCCTGCCGGCGGCGTCGAGTATCTCCCAGCGAATCTCGTATGCCTTGCAGTTCAGGACTATGAAGGTCTCGAAGCCGCCGTTTCCTTCCCTCTTGGACTGATCCTCGGGCAGCGCGTTGAAGCCGCTGTTGAGCACAGACACCTTCATACCCTCGACGCAGTTGCCGAGACCGGCCTCAGTCGGCGGCGATTCTACCGG
>JAAXHY010000037.1 GCA_012270665.1 Dehalococcoidia bacterium | reverse complement strand
ATTCCACCGACTTCGTTCCCGTCGTCGTCGACGTCAGATACGATAGCCGGGTACTCCTCGCCCTGTTCGGCGGGCAGCTTGACGGTGCGTCCCAAGTGAGCCTCGTCGCCATAGTCCAGGCGCATAGCCCTCGTAACTTCGGGCGGGAATGTCACCGACGGAATCCGCTCGAACTTCTCCCTCAGCGTGTAGGACTCCACTCCGGTTCCCTCGTCCAGGCTGGGATGGCGGGAGGCGGGAGCGGGCGTGTCGCCCCTGACCCAGGCGTCCAGATTGTTTAGCTGAGCCCTTTGTAGTGGCGAATAGTCCACCGCGTTGTAGGGCAGTTGGCCCTTGAGGGCGTCCATCTGCCGGATGGTCTCGGGCGGGAAAGTCCCGGCGCCGTGCTGAGTGCCCGCGAAGTGGTAGCGTCGGACGTTCTCGGACTCAGGGGCGTCAGTCATCGCGGAGAAATCGGTGTGAATCAAGGCCGCGTCCCCCCGCCAGTACTCCGCGGAGGTGTTGGTGAACATTATCTTGGGGACGTTTCCGCCCTCTTCCAAACGGGCGATTAGGGAGCCACTCACGCCGGTGACAGGGTCGGTTATCTCGGTGTCCGAGAAGGGGAACAGTTCGGGGATGATGTAGCACACGTCCTTGGATGGCTGTCCGAAGCGGAGGTTGAACTCGCCGCGCATACCGCCCGCGATGTGAGGGATGATGCCGTCGAGCGCCATGCGTCCCTTCTCGTCGTTGTTGAGTCCGTAGTGGATGTAGGTTCTGAGGAATCTGCCACTCTGGGACGCGCCGAAAGCGTGGGCGTAGTCTATCATGCCGGCGCACGGGTTGCCGTCCTCCTCAGGCTCGTACTTCAGGAATGACACGATGTCGCGCACCGAAGCCATTCCCAGACCGACGACATCTGTCCCGGTGGTGGTATATACGAGTTGGTAGATGCGTCCCGGCTCGAACCCGCTCCTGAGATAGACGTGATTGAGGTCCGGCTCAACCTGCTCGTCCTCGACGCGGACGAACTGGAACTGGTCCCTGGATATGTCGGTCGCGGGGCCGTTCGGGTGATCGCGGACGGTGAGCGTGGCGCCCGGTTCATAGGGGTCGGTCGGCGGATGCGGATCGTGAATCCTGTCGGCAAGCAGGAAGACGTTGGTCGGCTCGTTGCATTGGAACTGGCAGAGCATTCGTCCCGTGAGCCTGCCGCCGTCCGGGTTCAACGCCTGGGGGGCACGCAGACCGATTCGGTCAGGGTCGTCCGCCGGAACGTCGGACTGCCAGCCGCACCAGACGACAGTGTAGCCCTCACGCATCAGGAAGCCGTTGCCCGGATGGAGCGGCGCGCCCGGGTCCATGGCGCGGGGCGAGCTGTTGAATCCGAGAATCGTCTTGCGGCCTCGGTTCACCACGTCGAAGATGACGCTGCCCCTTCCGCGTTCCGGGTCTGCTGGCTGGAGCATCTCGAAGTCAGCCGAGAAGTGAACGCGACCTTCGGAGTCGCGCGGGGCCAACTCTATGTCCGTGATAGCGGCGTTATTGGAATGCAGTGGGTCAACCGAGAAATGGGCGGCGCCCTTGAGATGATTGTAAGTCCCCACTTCGCCGAACGACTGTCCGCCCGCGAATGGAGTAACGCTGGTTATGTCGAGCTTGGTTACTGGCAAATCCAAATCCCCTTTCTTTGATACAGGGTGATTGTATCATCGGATATATCGGCTCGCACCGGACTGGAACCGTGACACCCTCAATATCCTGAGTGTCATATATATTGATTTATGTTTCAACAGGTGGCTAAACAGGTACTCAACTGGCGCCAAACAGGTGATTAGAACACCAGAGATTGACCAGAGATCACCAGAGTTCAGCTACGGGGAAGATTTTTTGCCCCTCAAGTTTTCGCTCAGTATAACTGGGTGTTTATATATGTTGGCGTCGGAAAGCATCGGCAGTCGGTTTCCCTTAACTAGATTGTGCGTTCTTATTATAGCGCATGTAGGATGTGAATGTGTAGTCCTATGGAGAAATTGAGGAAGTCCTCGAAAAGGAGCTGAAGGTGAACGTGTTGACGCTGCCATGACTCACTTCCTACACTGAGACAGTCGCGCGGCACGGGACTTATCGAAAGGGACGGACATGCGTGTAGTCATAGGAGCGGACCACGGGGGATACCCGTTGAAGGAAGAGTTGAAGGGATATGTGGAGTCCCTGGGGCACGAGATTGTGGATGTGGGCGCTCACGAACTGGACCCTGCGGACGACTTTCCGGACTTCACAAAGTCCGTGGCGGAGTCGGTGTCCTCAGGCGAGGTTCAGCGTGGAATCATGATCTGCGGGAGCGGTGTGGGGGCGTCGGTGGCGGCGAACAAGGTGAAGGGAATTCGGGCGAGTGTGTGTCACGACACCTACTCGGCGCACCAAGGAGTGGAGCACGACGATATGAATGTGCTGTGCATGGGAGCGCGAATCATCGGAGTCGAACTTGCTCGCGAACTGACGGACGCCTTTCTGTCGGCGGAGTTCGTGCCGGAAGAGAGGTTCCAGCGCCGTCTCGACAAAGTGCTCGACATGGAGTCGAACTTCGGCGGGTGATTCAGGGAATCATCCGTATTCCGCGCCCAGGAGACAGGCGACCAGCGTCCGGTTTTCCTCTGCGTCCTCGAAAGCCTCCGAGATTCGGTGGACGTCGTCGTCGGTTTCGACCATGTAGCGTGTTATTCCCCAGGCGTCGAGTATGGGCTCAGTGAATACGCCCGCGGAGTCTGTCATCTCGCCGTCCGGCCCCATCCAGCCCCTGTATCCCACAACCATGACCATAGGTATGCCCAGGTCCAGACCCATGCCGCGTATGGAGTCGCCAGCCTCGAACATGCCTGTGTTCTGGATTAGCACGACGGGCTTCTTTCCGCCAATCCACAGACCGGCGGCGATGGGCATGGACTCGCCCTCACGGCATATAGGCACGAGGCTAAGTTCATCGTCCGAGATAATCTGGTTGTACATGAAATTGGTTTCGGTGTCCGGCAGCCATACGATGTGGGTAACGTCGTTCTTCTTGAACTGTTCGATGATGGCCGACGGGCTGAGGCTTATCTCCGCCATGGGACGATTCTCCGCGGGATTGGGTTGATGAGGGGATTATATGACGGGCGGATGGAGCGGTCAACGCTGATCAGCCCCGACTTATATTCATCCTTACTGTCACCTCAGAGAGGTATAGTGACGGTGTCCACCTCGTATAGGCTATAATCAGAACTAGGAAAAGAACTATGGCGATCATCATCGAAACAACGGACGACTTTATCCGCGCTCTACGCGAGAACGAAGAGTTTCGGGACGCGGCGAGGCGTGAACTTATGACGCAGGATCTGATGGAATTGCCCAGGGAGTTCAAGGAGTTCAAGGCAGAGACCAAACGGAACTTCGACAGCGTCAATAAGCGCTTCGACGGAGTTGACCAGAGCATTCGGGAGCTAACCAACAGCGTGAACGACTTGAGAGGCTACTCTCTTGAGGGAAGGATGTCCACGAGGTTGCGCCAGAGAGTCGCCAGAACGCTCGGACTGACAAGACCCCAGACGATCTGGATGGCGGGGCACTATGTTCAGCCCCCCAGCAGGGCGGAAGCGTTTGATAGCAGGAAGGAACAAGCTCTCGAACGCGGACAGATTTCGGTTGAGGAAGCCGACCGTCTGACCGATACGGACATGATAATGCGCGCTGTGGCGTCGGATGGCGAAACGGCATATGTCGCGGTGGAAGCGTCCGGCGTCATTGGCGACGGAGATATTAGTCGCGCGCGCCGCTCCGCCGACATATTGAAGAAACTGTACGGCGCTGAAGCCATACCAGCCGTGTACGGCTTCAGCATCGCGCCGGAACAGGTTGAGCGGGCCGAACCGGGGGACAGCCTCGCGGAAGTCCACATATTCCTGGAGACCTAGAGATCCTAGGAATGGAAACTCTGCCGCAATCCGGTCCTCGACCCCCTGCGACCTTTGTCCTGAACGGCTTTTGATTCTTTGCGGTCAGCGCATCCTACATCGCCGATGAAATTCCGCGGGAAAGCGCTATCAGTAAAGGTGTGCGCAAGCCTACTCTCTTTGAAAGGGACACACATTGCCTGACTTCGAGATAGTCTCCGACTTCCGGCCCACCGGCGACCAACCGCAACACCACATCCGGCCTGTCCGAACTGAAACGGGGCGACGAGCGAAAGAGTGGTCAGGCGACGCCGGCCGCGCGCGTTAGGTGGCGGGGCGCAGATCCGCGACGATGTCCACGCGGGGCGTGTCAAGAAGAGCGACCGGCAAACTGACGAGCATCTCAGTGAACACGCCCGGCTCCGATGATACTTCGATCGAGCCTCCGTGTTCCTGAACAATATCGTTGCAAATCGTCAGTCCCAGACCGACGCCTCTGTCGGTGGGCTTCGTCGTAAAGAAGGGGTTGAAGATATTGTCCAGGATATCCGGCGGGATGCCGGGACCATTATCGCGCATCCGGACCTGGACATGGCTGTCCACGCGCCGAGTCGAGACCCACAATATGGGCTCGTAGTCATTCTCGACTTGGCTGAGGCGCTTCTCGTTGGTGGCGTAGCAGGCGTTGTTAGCGAGGTTCAGGAATACGCGTCCAATGTCGCGCGGATTGACCTCCAAGTCTTCCATCTCCTCGCAGTCGAACCTCAAGTCCAGAGTGAAATCCTCATCGGCGGCATGTGCGTTCTGGTACGCTATTTGCACGTGCTCGTTTAGCAGCCTGTTGATGTCGCTGGGCTGCCGGTCAACCGTTTCGCGGCCCATGGTCAGCATTGCTTGAACGACGCTGCTGGCGCGCTCGCCGTTGGCCTTGATGCGCTCCATGTTCTCGGAGATTTCTCTGATAGTCTCGTCTATCAGGTCGCGCTGGCTATCGTCCATCCTGCCATCTTCGATCTCTTCCAGCGTCTCGCGTATCTCCGTCAGCAACTCTTCAGAAATTTCCGAGAAGTTATTGACGAAATTGAGTGGGTTATTGATCTCATGGGCCAGGCCGGCCACCAACTCGCCCAGCGCGGACAACTTTTCCTGGGCAATCATCCGATCCTGCGCATTCTGCAGGTTGATGAGCGCTTCCGCCAGTTCCTCGTTTCTCTCTTGGAGATATTGGGCAAGTTCTTCGACCAGATTCAGACGGATGGCCTCTTGCGCGTTGCGCCGGAACACTTCCAGAGCCGCGGCCATATCCGACACCTCGTCCTGCCCTGTCACTTCGACTGGGTCTTCCAGATCGCCGCCGGCCATACGGCGCATTAGGGACGAGAGCCGCCCTAAACGGGTCAGCATGGACTTGACCAACAGCCAGGCAACCAGCAAAGCTCCGACCAGACTCAATACACTGATTGACAGCAGCAGCGCCCGACCCAGCCCGATCACCCGCGCCGATGCCTCGGTCGCCGCTTGCGCTCGTGTCTGGGAATCTCGGACGAGAGTTTCCACGTCGCCGATCAGCAAAAGCGCGGTCTGGTGATTGTTGTCCAGAAGTTGTCGCCTCTGCTCGGACAGAACCAATTCCTGCGACCAGACGTCGAAAGCGTTCCCATCTCCGGCGCCGAGGGAGGACAGACCGGCGAGGGCGCGTTCCAGATTGTCGCGCGACGGCAAATTGACCAGCTCCTCCAGCCGGTCCTCCGAGCGCGCGACCGCCTTGCTGAAGGACTCACGCAACGGTTCGAACTCGCCTGAGTCAACCGCTACGGCCGCGCTGTCCAGCGACTGGGCGGCAACGTCCATATCGCCATGCAGTTCGATCAATGCCTGTAAATCTGCGGACTCGGCGCCTTGAGGACCGCCTTCCGACACATACGCCAGTTCATCTCCGATAGCGGAGAGCGAAACGCTGTCCCAAACAGACCGCGCGTCCGCCAGCCGACGACGCAGATTGGTTCCTTCTGTGGACAACTCGAAGTATCCCGTGATGTTGCTCTCGAATTCGGATACGCCTGCGACCAGCGTATCCGAGTATGATCGAATGCGCGCCAGGCGCTCAGCTTCGGTCTCATTCTGGCCGCTCAAGTCGGCGAGGAACGCCACTCGTTCCGATAGAGCCGGGGAGATGCGTCCGATATACTCCCTGACGTCTTGGAGGTCCTCGGGGGTCGCAGCCGCCGAGAGCCGGTCGGTGGCGGTGATCAGGTCGCCCGTATATTGAGCGACCGCGAAGGCGGCGGAAATCTCCGGAACGCTCTCTTCGTTGACCCTGGATTGGGCAAGTCCCACGCGGTCGAACGAAAACCAGCCGACCAAACTTGCGGCAAAGGTGAGGCCAACCGCAAATATGATGGCCAAGTAAAGCCGGAACGAAATCCTATAGCGAAAAGCCAGCAAAAGATGTCTCTGTTGGGAAGCGCTTCTTGCGGGACGGGTTGATGACGCAATTATAGGTACACGCATCCAACGGGTCAACGCGCAAGGGAATTTGCGGGCGCGCTGATGTTACAATCAATATGCGCCCGTCCGATGGCGGCGCTCTTCCCGACCTGGAGGATCGAAATGCCCGACTTCGAGATAGTCTCAGACTTTCAGCCGACCGGCGACCAGCCACAGGCGGTGGAACAACTCGTGAACGGCGTTGACGGCGGCATGGTTCACCAGTCCCTGATGGGTGTAACCGGCAGCGGCAAGACTTTCACTATGGCGAACGTCGTACAGGAACTGCAACGGCCCACGCTGGTGATCGCGCACAACAAGACTCTCGCCGCGCAGCTCGCCACCGAGTTCAAGGAGTTCTTCCCCAACAACGCGGTCGAATACTTCGTCAGTTACTACGACTACTACCAGCCCGAGGCCTACCTGCCGCGCACCGACCTCTACATCGAGAAGGATGCGGACATCAACGAGGAACTGGACAAGCTCCGGCACGCGGCCACGCGCGCGCTGCTCACCCGCCGGGACACGCTGATAGTCGCTTCCGTGTCCTGCATATTCGGCCTGGGCTCCCCGCAGGAATACCAGGGATTCATGGCGCACGTCCGTCGGGGCGAGATCAGGAGTCCGAGCAGGCTGGCGAGGCAGCTTATTGACATCCAGTACGAGAGGAACGACTTCGACCTGGCCAGGGGCAGGTTCAGGATACGCGGCGACACGATGGAGATACTGCCCGCCTATGAGAC
>JAAXHY010000239.1 GCA_012270665.1 Dehalococcoidia bacterium | reverse complement strand
TGTCTATACCGGCCAGCAGTACCCGGCCCTCGGACACATCATAGAAGCGCATGGGAAGGGACACGACGGGCGTCTTGCCTGCCCCCGTAGGCCAGACGAGGGCGACGGTGTGTCCCGCCGGGACGTGCAGGTCAACATCCTGCAGAACGGGTTCTCCTTCGATGTATTGGAAGCTGACGTTCTCGAATCGTACATCCCCGCTGACCGTCTCGACATCCAGGCTGTCCGGTCTGTCAACCAGTTCGGGCTCGACGTCCATGAGCTCGAAGATGCGCGACCCCGATGCCATGGCGCGCTGAAGCGAGCCGTATTGCATGGTGAGGTTCAGCACAGGCTCGAAGAACCTCTGGATGTAGAGCGCGAAGGCGACAAGTACGCCCACTTCTATGGCGTCTTCCAGCACAAGGGAGCCGCCGAAAACTATGACGAGCGCCAGGCCGAGCGCAGAGAGGAACTCGACTGATGGGAATAGGACCGCCTGCATCCTCCCAGCCTCCAGGTTGGCGCCGAGGTTCTCCGAGTTGGCAGAGCCGAACGAGCGGATGTTGGCGTTCTCCCGGTTCATGCTCTGCACCACGCGCACCCCCGATATGTTCTCCTGCAAGCTGGCGTTGACGGCCGAGATTGCGCGGCGCGCTCTCATGAAAGTACGGCGCGCATACCTCTGCCACACCACCATCATCACGAACAGCGCGGGTATTGTCGTCAGGGTTATCGCGGCCAGGCTGGCGTTCATCAGTACCATCGCCGTGATGATCCCGCCGAGACTGAGCACATCCGCGATGGTGATGACGACGATGGACAGGAATTCCTGGAGCTGTCCTACGTCGTTCTGGACGCGGGACATTACCCGTCCCACTTCGTTCCTGTTGTAGAAGCTCATGGACAGCTTCTGCAGGTGTCGGAAGAGTCCGACCCGCAGCGCGTACAGCGCCTTCTGGCTGACGAAGGACATAGTTCTCAATTGGACGTACTGGCTGCCGTACTGGAGCAGGGCTACTCCTACGAAGATCGGAACGACCAGGTTCAACCCCGACAGGTCGCCGGCGCGCACGTAGTCGTCTATTATGGTGGCTATCATCCAGGGCAGCGCGACCACGGTAGCGGTATAGACGATGACGGCTGCGAGAGTAAGCAGAAGCCTGGCTCGGTAGGGGAGAACGAACTCGAAGAGGCGGGTAACTACCCTGTGATTGTAGATCCGCCCGTCCTCGTATTCCTCACGGTCCAGTCCGAGTCGTCCGCCCATCCCGCGCCTGTAAGCGCCGCCACCGCGCATCCAGCCTCCACCTCCGAAGCCACCGGACATCATTATGCGTCACCTCCGAGGCCGACCGGCGCCGCGTCTGGAGCGTAGTCCTGCGGGCGAAGCTGCAGATCGTAGATGCTGCGGTAGAAGCCGTTTCGCTCGAGTAGTTCTTCGTGAACGCCGCGTTCCACGATCTCACCGTCGTCCAGCACGAGGATCAGGTCGGCCTTTCGGACAGTCGAGAGCCGGTGGGCTATTACGAATGTGGTCCTGCCTCTCGTGACCTCGTCCAGAGCTTCCTGAAGCCTGTGTTCCGTAGCCATGTCCACGCTCGAGGTTGAGTCGTCCAGGATGAGCGCCGGGGGATCGAGCAAAAGCGTTCTGGCGATGGCGAGGCGCTGGCGCTGTCCGCCTGAGAGCGTGACGCCACGCTCACCGACCCACGTATCGTAGCCATCCGGCAGACCTTCGATGAAGTCGTGAAGCTGGGCGATCTTCGCAGCCCTGATGACCTCGCCCATATCCACTTCATCCAGGCCGTAGGCGATGTTGTCCTTGACGCTGGCGGAGAAGACGAACACATCCTGCATGACGATGCCTACATTGCGCCTGAGTGTCGAGAGTGTGACATCTCTGACATCGTATCCGTCTATGGTGATACGGCCTTCGGAGACGTCGTAGAAGCGGGGGATGACGTGGGCTATCGTGCTCTTGCCAGAACCCGGCCCGCCCAGCAGAGCGATCATCTGGCCCGGCCGGGCCTCGAAGTGTATGTTGCGCACCGCGCTTACGTGGTCATCATAACTGACCGAGACGTTTTCGAAGGCGACATGGCCTGCGACTCGAGGCAGGGGAGTCGCGTCGGACTTCTCCGTGACGGGTGAATCGGCGTCGAGTACGTCGTAAAGTCGCTGTCCGGCCGAGGACGCGCGGGACAGGGTGTTCATCAACCACCCGCTCATCCTCACAGGCATACCCAGCATACCCATGAAGAGTATGAACGCCGCAAGCTCGCCCGGGGTCAGCCTGCCGGCTGCGACCTCCCGTCCCCCGTACCAGAGGATCGCGCCGGTGGCAGTGGTGAATATGAACGTCATCAGTGATCCCTGGGAAGCGAAGAGGCGTGTAGCCGAGTAGGTGAGCCTGGCTATCGCGTCGGCCCTGGAATTGAACTTTGACTCCTCGAAGGCTCGCGCTCCGAAAGCCTTGACCACCCTCATGCCGGACAGATTCTCCTGCAGGACGGTGGTCATTGCGCCGGTCTCCTCCTGGACCTTCATCCAGATCGGACGGAGGGCCCTGGACATGGATAGCGCCCTCCAGAGTATGAGGGGCAAGAAGGCCGCGCAGACCAGGGTGAGCCGCCAGTTCGTAACCGCCATGATAGTCAGAACAGCTCCCAGCATTACGAAGATCGAGAGACCGCGCACCATGCCCATGCTGATGAACATGCGGACGGCCTCGACGTCCTGGGTAGCCTTGGACATGAGATCGCCCGTCTGCTCTCTGTCGAAGAAGCCGAAGCTCATGCCCTGGAGTTTCCTGAAGAAGTCTTCCCTGAGGTCGTATGCGCTCCTCTGGGACAGTGACTCGGAGAGGTACCGCTGACCATAGGAGAATACGCCTCTGAGGAGGCTGAATATAACTATCACGGCCGCCAGCAGGAGTAGGCGACTCTGAAGGCCGCTGGCCAGCGCCTCGTCTATGGCTTCCCCCAGCATACGGGGCACGACGAGCGCGGAAAGGCTGGAAGCGGTCATCGCCGCGTAGGCGCCGATGAGATACCACTTATGCCTGAAGGCGTACCTCGTCAAGCGAACCAGTACCGTCATTGGGCGGCCTCGTCGACTCGTGTTTCTTCGTTTGCCCGTCCGCTCGGCGCTCTCTCGTTCCTCAAGCCAAGTCTGTGAATGGCATCCACCATGATCTCCATGGCCGAGACCACTTCGGCAAGTTCCTCCTGGTCGAGTTCCCCTGCGAGCTCTTCGAACCTGGCCGACCGCAGGGACCAGAATCTCTCGACGGTCTCTCTGCCGGCAGTTGTCAGGGAGCAGATTACGGCTCGCCGATCCGAGGGGTCCCGTCCGCGTTCCACCAAGCCCTTGGTCACGAGGCGGTCTATCATCGTAGTGGCGGACGACGTCTCGACTCCGAGCCGCTTGGCGATGCGGGACATGCGACGCGGTCCGTCCGCGAGGAAGAAGAGGGTCTTCGCCTGCTGCATGGTAAGGTCTTGTTCCAGCCACGCCGACGCGCGCCTGGCGCGCAAGTGTCTCTGTATGCGCGTCATGCGCTCTACAAGTCTTTCGACCAAATCCTGGCGAGGTTGCATTGAACGAACCTAATAGTTAGTTCTATACTAACTATTTCTTAAAATTTGGCTGCTGTCAAGGGTGTTCTTTGACGGGAGGATTCGCGGGGAGGTTGCCGTGGTCCCACTGCTCTTCGGGATAGAATAGGGATCCGGAGAAGGAACGAACAGAGGTTTGAAATGTCCTATATGCTGCCTGCCATCGAAACATGGTCGGACTGGTCAGCCACGTTCAATGATGCGGACTTGTGGCGGCCTGTCATAGACAGGATCTGCGAGTGCGAGGGGATACGTTACCAGAGCATAGAAATTCCGCGGTCGAATACGAACGCGGTCTTCATCCTCGACCGGCAACTGGTTGTCAAGATATACAGCCCGTTCTGGTCGGAATTCGAGATGGAAGAGACTTTGCTCAGAGTTTTGGACGCCAACAGGGCGGTTCCCGTACCGGAGATCGTTGCGGCGGGCCGCTACCATGACAGAGTCTCGTGGAACTATCTGATCATGGAGTACCGCGTTGGTCTGACGCTCGACGCCGTCAGGCCGGACATCGAGCGGGGAGACTTGCTGTCCATCGTGGCTCAGGTGGGCCGGATGACCAGGAACCTTCACGATACCTCGACCGCTCTCCTTGAAAGTGTTGATACCGGAGAGTCTTGGAACGACTTAGTAGGTCGTAGAAGAAGGGAGGCTCTGCCCGAACTTGCCGATAGCGGGGCAATTGCGCCCGAAGTGGCGGATGCGCTCGACGTTCTCTTGGAAGAGGTGGCAGTCAACTCTAGGCGCGTTCCGCGCGTCGTCGTTCACGGGGACCTGGAGTCCGACCATATCCTGCTCAGAAGATCGGACGGGGAGTGGAGGATAGAGTCAGTCATAGATTTCGGGGATGCCAAGATCGGCGTGAGAGACTATGAGTGGATGCCCCTGTGGCTCGGCCTGTTCGATAGGGACATAGAGGCGATGAGAGTCTTTCTGGAGGCGTATGAGCCAAGCCTGCTGATTGATGAGGAGTTTCCGCGTCGAGTTATGGCATGGACGCTGCTTCACGATTTCGGAAGCGACGCTGTCGCCGAATTGATCGAGAAGACCAATACCGTGACTCCTGTCGCGAGCCTCGCCGAGTTGCGGGAGATGATCTGGCCAGGCCTGACAGACATGTCCGGAGTGTAACTGTCGCCGCGGCGGTGGCTCACCAGTTGCCGCCGCCCAATCTCCCCGCTCCTCCACGATTGCCACTGCCAAAGCTGGGAATGCCTTCCAGTCCATCGGGCGTGACGGTGATCAAGCGGGCCTCAATTCTGCCGTCCTCGTCGGTGGGGCCCATAACCCTGGCCAGCATCCCGGTTTCCAGATCGTCAATAGTTCCCTGCCGGGTTTGGATGATCACGGATTCGTCGTTCATATCGACAGGCAGCGGGCCCTGCTGAGTTTCAAGCAGGAAGCCGGTGTCCGTTACAGTCTCGATCGTGCCCGAGAGAGCGCGAGGTCCAGCATTGCCCTGTCCGGCCCCGAATCCGCCCTGTCCCCCTCCTTCCGGGACGATGGTTACCAGTCTCGCGAGAGTGGCGCCTTCGACGCGTTCGCTGAAGACCCTGATCTGGGATCCTGCGGTTAGTTCCGCCCGTTTGAGGACCGAAGTGATCCTGACGTCCGTGTCTTCGCCTACGCTTGCCGTTACGGAACCGAGTTCCGCCTTGATCGTGATGGCGTTTTCCCCGATGTTTTCGATAGAGCCGACCGCCACGCTGCCGGCGTCTCCACCGAAGGGGCCACCCTGACCTCCGCCAAACTGGGCTCGTAGCCGCTGTATTGCTCGCTGCGCCTCTTCCTCACTCAGCTGGCCGCTCTGAAGTTGCTGCCGTAACTGCTGTATTTCCTCCTGTGTCATGGGTGCGGTGTCGACGGCATTCCCTTCGTTCTGATCAGGCTGGGACTGGACTACAGGAGGAGGCGAGGTTGGTCTGGGCTGTGCCTGAGATCGGGTGGGCGTCGGGAACTGTGACAGGTCTGCGACCTGAGCGGCGGCAGGCGCGCTGTCCTCGTCCGAGGACTCGCAAGCGGCGCTAACTATGAGAACCAGCGTTCCCGCTAATGTGAGTGAAATTCCTCTCATTTGCGTCCTTCTTTCTTCACCATCACTTTCACAAGACGGGTCGTAGTCCTATTCCATATCGAACTGAGCCGTCACTCATAGCGCAGGGCGTCTATCGGGTGGAGTCTCGACGCTCGGATGGCGGGATAGATACCGAAGAACAGTCCAATACCGGCTGACACGACCAGAGCAAGCGCCGCGAACTCTGTGCCAAAGCTGGTCGTGAAAGTCTGGGTCCCCATGGTACGGCCGTCCAGAGCGTTGGACATCCAGAATCCTAAACCAGCTCCCAAGAGACCGCCGCCGATGCTGAGCGCCGCAGCCTCTGTCACGAACTGAAACAGAATGTCCTGCCGCTTTGCGCCCATCGCCCTTCGGATGCCGATCTCCCGGGTGCGTTCGGTAACCGAAACGAGCATGATGTTCATAATACCTATACCGCCGACGAGCAGGGAGATGCCCGCGATGACTCCCAGGAAGACGACGAGGGTGTTGGTCGTCTCTTCCAGGGTTTCGATGGTGCTCTGCTGGCTGATGACGGTGAAGTCGTCTTCTTCGGTGATGCGGTGGCGGAGGCGAAGCACTCCGCTCGTTTCCTCGATGCTCCTGTCTATGTCCTCCACATCCCGGACCTGAACGTTGATGAGATTGACAGCAACGTCCCCGGTCGTGGCGCGCTCGCCGCTGAGACGGTAGTAGGCCGTGGTTATCGGGATCAGAACTTGCGTATCGAACGTGCCGAATCCATCTCCGCCCTGGCTTTCCAGAAGACCTATGACGCGGAACCGCCTGGCATTCAGACGGACGTGCTCGCCAACGGGGTCGCGGTTCTGGAAGAGTTGTTCAGCGACATTGGAGCCGAGCACGATGGCCTCGTCGCGGTTGTCCACGTGTGGGAGTTTGATGAACATCCCGCTGGCGAGGGTGAGGTTCCTGGCTGTCAGGTACTCGGGAGTTACGCCGACCACCTGCGCGGAGGTGTTCTCGTGGCCGGCGGATAGCGTCGCGAATGCGCGGATTTCGGGCGCGGCGGCGAGCACGGTCGGGGCGTAAACTGGATCTACAAGCGCGGTGGCGTCTCCAAGGGTAAGCTGGGCGCCATCTCCTTCCGGCTGAACGAACAGGAGATTTGTTCCCAGTCCCTGGATGATGCCGGTGATCTGTTCCGTAGTGCCGCGTCCGATGGACATAAGCGTGATGACGGCGGTGACGCCTATGACGATGCCGAGTAGGGCAAGTCCCGAGCGGAGCTTATTGGCGCTGAGAGAGGAGATGGCGGTCTTTATGGTCTCGAACGGTGTCATCACGCTTATGTAGTAGTTCCTGTCCTGGGCTCTTGCCAGTCTAGGCCCGATCTAGCGCCGGGCCATGTATTTGCGAGATGCGGTGAAGGGCGTCATCGAGGAGGACCGCTGCCCTGTCCCTGTCTTCTGGGACCGCCAAATCCCCCGACCGCGCGGAACGTTGCGCCGATTCCTCCAAACTGGCTGGTACTGCTGCCGACCACCTCCATGCTGATGGTCTCCCCCTCGTTCAAACCTTCCTCGACCACGATCCAGAAGTCATCGCTGATTCCGAGCCTTACCTCACGTTCGATTATGTCGTTGCCACTCACCACTCTCACCGTTGGGGACTGCACCGTCCCGTAGAGCGCCTGGAGCGGTATCAGCGTCGCGTTGTTCCGCTCGCGGATGATGACCTGGGCGGTGGCGCTTAGACCCTCGGGCACCTGGCCGATGTCCGCAGAGTCCACGCGGATCGTGACGGGGTAGGTGACCACACCCTGCTGGGATGTGCCGATGCTGGCAATCGAGGAAACGATTCCGGGAAGAGGCTGATTGGCCAGGGCTTCCAGGGTGACAAACGCCTGGGCGCCCACCTGCAGGAACAGGACGTCTATCTCGTCAACTGAACCGCTCACCTCGACGATGGACGGGTCGGCAATTTCAATGGCCCTGGTGTTCGCGTTGACCTGCTGATCCTCCTCGACTTCGACAGAGACTACAATGCCGTCGAAGGGTGCGCGGAGCGTAGCGCGTTCCAGGTCGGCTATGGCGGTTTCGAGCGTGGCTCTCGCCGCAACCAACTCGGCCTGCCGAAGTTCGATCTCCAGTTGATCAACAGAGTTGTGGTCTTCAAGCGTCGCTTCGGCCTCGGCAAGCGACTCCTCGGCAAGGCGAACCGCGGCCTGCCTGACCATCAAATCCACGGGATCGGGGTCGGCGAGTAAGTCGGCAAGAGCGTCTTCGGCCTCGGCGGTCCTAGCCTCGGCCAACTCGATCTCACGGTCGGCGAGTTGAATATCGCTCTCGGCGGTCAGTGTCAGGTCGGCCAAAGCAGACTCGGCGTCAAGCAGATCCGCTTCGGCGGTCTCAATTGCGCTCTCTCTGGACTCGACCAGCAATTGGTCCGGCTCGGCGTTGAGGTCGGCGAGGTAGTCTTTCAACACATCCCGCTTGATCTCCAGCGCGCTTTCAGCGTCGGAAACCGCTACCTCCGCCTTTCTTATCTTTTCGGCCTCATCAACCTGGAGCGTTTCGAGGCTGGTGGCATGTTCCCGAACGGCATCGAATACGTCGAGAAACTCGTCGCGGATGCACAACACGACAGAGTTGTGGTCTTCAAGCGTCGCTTCGGCCTCGGCAAGCGACTCCTCGGCAAGGCGAACCGCGGCCTGCCTGACCATCAAATCCACGGGATCGGGGTCGGCGAGTAAGTCGGCAAGAGCGTCTTCGGCCTCGGCGGTCCTAGCC
>JAAXHY010000420.1 GCA_012270665.1 Dehalococcoidia bacterium | reverse complement strand
CGTCTGCAGCGTGTCCTTTCCGAGACGCTCGGCGTCGTATTGAATAATCAGTTTTAGTCGAATGATCGGCACTGTCCTCTTCGCCCCCAATTTAAGCTGTTCATGCGCCATCGACAGAGCCCATGAGAACCAAGTGTGAGTCCTGGAGGATCCTCGTCAAAAGCCCTGTCCCCGAGGCACGCCGGCGTCGGAACTCGCTCGACGTGTACAGCATCGGGTTCACGCGTCGATCCAATTGTTTTTCGGCTGGAGCGAGAGCGGCATAGGCCGCTTCCAGCGTCAGGGTATCGGAAACCAGAAGGAGATCGATATCGCTGGCCGCCGTCTCCTGCCGTTTTGCGATCGATCCATAGATCAGAGCGAGAGTGATTTGTTCGGAGACGGCATGCAGCGCAGCGCGAACAGGGTCTTTGAGACCCACCGTCTTTCGGATGATGCTGGAGAGTTCGTGGAAAAGAGGCGAGTCGCGATTGGCCTGGTAGTGCTTCTGGTTGCCCACCCAGAATACGGTCGCCAGTCCGCTCTCGGCCAAGCGGCTCAGTTCGCGTTGAACTGTGCCTCGGCCCAGGTCCGCCAAGCCGATGATTTCGGTCACGAAGAAACTGCGACCCGGTTGACCGAACAATAGGGCCAAGACGCGTTGCTGAGTCGTCGTGAACAGCGCATCGGCCAGGGCGGAACCGACAAGAGACGAGTCGTAGTGATTCGGTATGGGGAGCCCTGCTGAGATGAAAGATTTCTTCATACCCATTTCAGGGATGACTATACCTGAAACAGGTATTTAGAATCTTTCCTCTATGAAACGATGCTGCTTTCAGTTACGGATTCTCTCGAGAGCATTTTCCTTTGTGGGGATATACTGAACTCTCCGACTCAGAACAGGGACAGCCATATTCTTTCCTGAGACAGCGGCCGAACGGTCAGCGAGTTGGTCGGGAATCCAGTTAACCCGATTCCGTCCAGCGAGTGTGGAAGAACTCGCCGCGGGGCCGGTCCACGCGCTCGTAGGTGTGGGCGCCGAAGTAGTCCCGCTGGGACTGAAGGAGATTGGCGGG
>JAAXHY010000067.1:3561-9603 GCA_012270665.1 Dehalococcoidia bacterium | reverse complement strand
TAGATGGTGTCGCCGTGGAAGGTCGGGCCGGTATGGACTATCTTCTCGTATTCGAGGTTGGCGATAGCCTTGCCCGACATTTCAGGTACGCTCATGCCGACCACAAGGCTCAGCACAAGCGCGCCGTTCACCAGAATCTTGCCGTGCTGGTGCTCGGACATGTAGCGCTCGTCTATGTGCAGAGGGTTATGATTCATCGTGAGCAGCGAGAAGAGATGATTGTCCATCTCCGTAACCGTCTTGCCGGGCCAGTGCTTGAATATATCGCCCGGCGCGAAGTCCTCTAGGTATCCGCCGAATGTATCTCTTCTGTCGTGAATCATGGATGAACGTCCTTACTCGCCATGAGCGTGTTCGTATTCAGCTTCCTTCTCGCGGACAGCGGCAAGTTCCGCCCTTAGTTCCTCCGCAGATGTCGGCGGCCCGAGCTCGACGAATTCGAGCGTCTTTAATTTTTCCACATCCAACCGTGACGAGGCATCAAGAATTTCAAACCCGATCACCGAGCGGTTCACTCCTATATCCACCGCGACCCAGTCGTCAACCAAATTGGTTTCGACGGCGCCCTTTCCTCGGGCAATATCTATATATACTGCATCAGCGTGGGGGTCATATGTAACTCTCATTCTTTCCACTCCCCGTATCTTGCTATTACGGTTACTACCTCTGTTACTGAGCCTTCCTCAATATATATCACCCTGATTTGCTTATGTGGGTAACTCCTGCCTTCGTATTCATAACCCTCTCTGAACACTTTCTCCCTACCCAATCTGCTTAGACGCGCCCGATATTCAGTTCCCGTATAGATTGTATCAATAACTTCGGACCTGAGGGCGCCGCGCTTACGCATTGATAGAAGAGCGTGAGGCGAGAAATTTATCATGGTGGGCGACTATACTGCGTAGCGCTCCAAGAGGCGCCGCGCTATCAGCAGTTGCTGTATCTCGTTGGTGCCCTCGCCGATTATCATCAGGGGGGCATCGCGGTAATATCGTTCGACGTTGAAGTCCTTTATGTAGCCGTAGCCGCCGTGAATGCGCATAGCCTCCATCGCCACCTCGCCGCACACCTCCGAAGCGAATAGCTTTGCCATCCCGACTTCCAGGTCCACACGCTCCTGTCCGGCGTCTTTCTTGGCTGCCGCGTCATAGGTCAGCAGGCGCGCGGCCTGTATCTTGGTCGCCATTTCCGCCAGCTTGATCTGGATCGCCTGGTGCTGGGCTATCGGCTTGCCGAACGCCTCGCGCTGCTGCGCGTATCGGATGGCGGCGTCGAACGCGGCGGTCGCCACCCCAACGGCGCGCGCCGCAACGTTGATCCGCCCGGTCTCGAGGCCCGCCATAACTTGCTTGAATCCCTGACCCTCGACTCCGCCCACGAGCGTCTCGGACCCAACGCGACAGTTGTCGAAGATAAGCTCGGACGAGTCGAGTCCTCGGTATCCCAGCTTGTCCAGATGCTGACCGACGCGAATGCCCGGGTTCGGCTTCTCAACGACGAAGCAGCTCATCCCGCGATGGCGCGGCTGGGCGTCGGGATCTGTCTTGGTCATGACCGCGAACACGTTGCCGTACTCCGCGTTCGTTATGAACATCTTCGTGCCGTTGATGACGTACTCCTCGCCATCTCTTCTGGCGGTCGTCTTGCCGCTCTGGACGTCGCTTCCGGCGTCCGGTTCGGTGAGCGCGAGTCCGCCCCTTAGCGCGCCACTCGCAAGCCTGGGCAGGTATTCCTCTTTCTGGTAATCCGTTCCGAAGTTCGTGACTATGTGCGCCAGAACGTGGTGCGTCCCGATTATTCCGCTGACGCTCATCCAGCCCCTGCTCAGTTCCTCGAAGATAGTGGCGAAAGTCGTATGGTCCAGACCCAGCCCGCCGTATTCTTCGGGGATGGTGATACCGAACAGGCCCATCTCGCGCATCGGCTCGATGAGTTGCTTCGGGTAGATGTCCTCGTTGTCGTACTCCTGGGCGATAGGTTCGACCTCGCGCCTGACGAAATCTCTGACGAGAGCGATGATCTGGTTCCTGACTTCGGTAGAGTCCACAGTAGTCGTCATTTTGCGCTCCGTACTTTGGTTTCCGTTCAGAATGCGCTACGCTAATCGAGCAAGTCCAGCGCCGAGTTGTCCTCGAGAGCGTGAGAAAGCCGGGACATAATCGTATTCGCTAACTCTAGGCCGCGGTCCGACTGAAAGTCCAGAGTTGATCCGATTACTCCAACGAAAGTAACGATATCCAACAAAGCCCACCTGAAATCTTCGTTGCAATCCTCCAAAGTGTAACCCGTTACACCATTCAACGAAAGCGATTCCAAGTAAATAGATACCAGCTCATCCTGTTTCGTCGCCCTCAGATCAACAGGAACCGAAGTCGACAGGAAATAAGCGAGATCATACATCCCTCTGCCAAGACGGATCGCCTGCCAGTCAATCAGCTTTATTCCACCCGCGCCGGAGGAATTTTCAAGGAATATGTTGTCCAGGCGCAGGTCTCCATGAACCAGGGTTACCGGTGGCTGAGAAAGTCGCGTCTTGATTTCTGATACACGCGGAGCGATCCTACGCGCGGCTTCAATCAGTCCGCCAGGTACATGATCGAAAGAACGCTCCAACTGTCTCCACGCTACAGAGTGCATCCGTTCGAAGTAACCCGATCCACCATCGAAAGCCGGCGCCCAATTCAATCGCTCGTCAGGAAGCTCAGTCCAGAACGTCGAATGAAGTCGGGCGACATACTGGGTTACGGCCATTGCCTCTTCGAAAGTACACCCCTCAACTTGGTCTCCGGGCCTCATGTAGGAGACATCTTCGGTTATGAGGCAGAATGCGCCGCTATCTGAATCGAAATCGGAGAAGTATGGACGGGGCGCCAACTCGATGCCAGAGGCCAGTTGACCGTAGAATCTTGCCTCCCTTTCGTATGCGCCCAATGTCGTTAGGAACTCGCGAGTCCTCTCATCTCCCGAGACCGTTTTCCAGATCAGCGTGTCGGGTAGTTCTACACCGGATTCCCCATAATTCAGATGAACTCGGTAAACCGAGCCTGCGAAACCCGTGCCTTCGCTTATGGGCTTCACCTCTACGCTCACAATCGCAACGTCGAGCGCCGACTCCAGCCACGCCGCAGTCATCCGCTCGGGTGTTATCGGGAACGAATCGTCAGTCAAGATGAGTATCTTTCAGATCTCGATCACAGGTTTATCCCCTGCTTGCGTCCCAGGTTCTTCGCGGATATGCCAAGCACGCGCAGGAACCCTTCCGCGTCCGAATGGTCGTATGTTCCCATCGCTTCCATCGAACTGTCGTCCGTGTAAAGAGAGTGGGGCATTGCCTCGGGCGTGTCCTCCGCCGTATCGAAATATATCCGGCCCTTGTGCAGACGCACCGTTATTGTGCCGGTCGCAAGCTCGGTAATCGGCTCCAACGCGGCCAGAGCCGCCCTGGTCGCAAGGTCCAGCCAGTATCCCTGGTATATCTGGACGCTGACTACCTGAGAAACATGGTTGAAGAACTCCCTGGCGCGTCGGTCGAGGACGAACTGGAGCAGGTATTCGTAACTCTGTCCCAGCAGTTCCATCGCGGGCGACTCGTATATACCCCGCGACTTCACTCCCACGAACCGATTCTCCACGACGTGCGTGCCTATTCCGACGCCGTGCCGCCCCGCGATGCTGTTCGCGGTCTCGAAGACTTGCTCGATGTCCAGGGCTTCCCCGTCAATCGCCGTCGGAACCCCGCGCTCCCATCGAATCGTAACCACTTGCGACTGGTCCGGAGCGTCCCAGGACCATACACCCATGCCGGGATCCACGAAAGTTGGCGAGATGGTAACGTCCTCCAGGTCGCCCGCCTCGTGCGTCAGTCCCAGGAAGTTGGCGTCCGTCGAATATCGCGCCTCTCGCGCCGGACGGATAGGCAGAGCGTTCGACTCGCAGTACTCGATCATCTCCTGCCGTCCCGGGAATTTCTCTACGAACTCGGGGTCCCGCCAGGGCGCGTAGATCTCCACGCTCGGATCAATCATATTCGCGGCGAGTTGGAACCTCACCTGGTCGTTTCCCCTGCCCGTCGCGCCGTGAAACATGACCTCGATGCCGCGATCCCGCATATATTCCAGTATGGCCGCGACCGTGATAGGTCGAGCTATGCCGGTCGTATTCCAGTAACCGCCCTCGTACCGCGCCTGCGACTGGATCACCCTCAGCCCCGCCTCGGCCAGCGCCGCCCGCCCCGGCACGATCACCGCGTCCGAAGCGCCGCACCCGATCATCCTGTCAGTGATAGCGTCCAGATTCTCCTCGTCCGGCTGTCCCAGGTCCACCGTGAACCCCTGCACCTCGAACCCGTTCTCTCGCAGCCAGTGGGTCACCGTGCAGCTATCCAGCCCCCCGGACACCGCTCCGCCGACCACGCTCACGTTCTTCTCTTTCAACTCACGCCAGTTCATGCTTCCTAAAATCCTCTATCTATACTGTCTATCCGTCAGGACATTGTCGTGGCCTTCTCATTCATCTTGTCCTGCGACGCGCGATTCTCCAGCCATCGCTTAAATGATTTTCGGCTCTCGATAATCGTTTACATCCTGTCTCGCAATCTGGCCAATTCACGGCCAGGATGAATAACCGCTACTACAGTGATTATTTCTTCTTCAAATACGTAGAAAACTCCATATGGAAACTATTGAACCCGCGCGCGTCTTATTTCTCGTCCGCGAGTCTCGACTCTCACGACGGCATACATCTCAGGAAAATGTCTTATTTCCTCAACCGCGTCGTGGACGCATACCAGAAACTCATCTCCCAACCCGTCGCTCCGCGCTTCATACCAATGATACGCTTCCTGAATATCGCCTTCGACCTGCGAATCAAATATGACTTCCAACGTCACTTCTCAGATTTCACCCTCTCCACAATCTCTTCCCAGCTCATTGCTCTTTCCGAGGCTACATCGAAAGTCCGCATCCACTCGTCCAACACATTCTTCTCATACTCAGTCAGAACCGGCGTCTCCTCCTCAGCTATACTCTCCCATATCTCCCCTACTAGCTGGATACGCTCCTCGATACTCAAATCTCTGATATTCAATTTGTCCAACAACTGAGTCATCGGAAATCTCCTCATCGCCCTCATTCAAAAAGGCGTCCGCCCCAGGACGGACGCCTCATCATCTAAGCGCTCTGACCTAGACTAGCCCACTGCCTTGATTGCCGTCTCCAGACGCTCCATAGCCTGGTCTATCTCCTCCGCGGAGACTGTCAGCGGCGGCATTAGCCTGACCGCGTTGGGCCGCAACGGGTTGGTCAGCAGACCCTCGTTGTTGCAGTTGGCCACGACATCCGGGCCGATGTCCGAGTCGAACAGCACAGCCCACAGAAGGCCCATTCCGCGCACTTCCGACACGGAGCTGTTGTTGGCCTTGATCGTGTTCAACGCCTCGCCCATCCTCGCGCCCATCTCGGCTGAGTTCTGGGACAGATCGTTGTCAATGATGTACTTAGTGGAAGCGTATGCGGCCGCGCAGGTCAGCGCGTTGCCTCCGAACGTCGAGCCATGGTCGCCCGGCTCGAAGGCGCACGCCTCGTCCTTCGCCATGAACGCCCCGATGGGAACGCCGCCGCCCAGACCCTTGGCCAGAGTCATGATATCCGGTTCCACGCCGAACGACTCGTATCCGAACAGCGTTCCGAGCCGCCCCATACCGGTCTGCACCTCGTCGAATATCAGCAGCAGCCCTTCCTGGTCGCAGAACTCCCGCACATTCTCCAGGTAGCTTTCCGGCGGCACGTTCACGCCGCCCTCCGCCTGCACAGGCTCCAGCATCACGGCGACCGTCTGGTCGGAGACCGAGCCCTTCAGTTCCTCTATATCGCCGAACGACACATGCTTGTATCCGGGTGGTATCGGCTGGAAGAGTTCCTGGTAGTGCGGTTGGCCCGTCGCGGACACGTTCGCCATCGTGCGCCCGTGGAACGAGTTCAGCGCGGTCACTATCTCGAACGCTCCGTTCTTGTTCTTGGCGCCATAGCGACGCGCGAGCTTCAT
>JAAXHY010000067.1:0-3520 GCA_012270665.1 Dehalococcoidia bacterium | reverse complement strand
TGTCCGGCGTTGTTCACCGCCCAGCCGGACGTGAAGTCCAGGTACTCTTTGCCGTCAACATCCCATACCTTCGTCCCGTCGCCCTTCACTATCACTACGGGCTGGCGACGAACCACGAACATATAGTATTTGCTCTCTACGTCTTTCCAATCGGTGGTCATCCTATTCTCCTCCGGTGAGTTCCTTCAAACGCTCGACTGCCGCATCCAGCGAGTCCAGATCGAGCTTCATCTTCTCTATCGTGTCCACAAGGACCTGTATCTGCTGTTCCAGTTCATTGACCGGCGCGGTCACTGTGCCTGGAGTCGTCTCCGTTCGCGCGGGTTCGGGCGCGCCCACGCTGACCAGCGAGCCTACCCCGGTCAGCGACGCCAGCGCTGCGCCCAATGAGTCCTCCATCACCACCTTGTCTCCGGTCGCCAGTATCACGCGCTTCAATTCGGGGAAGTTCACCCCCTCCGCCCGTATATACACAGGCTCGGCGTACAGCAGGCTCTCACCCAGCGGTATCACCAGCAGATTGCCTCGGGTACAGGTCGAACCCTCCGTGCACCTGAGCGTGAACCACGCCGATATATCCGGGTCGTTGTCTATTCTGGCTTCCACCTGCTCCGGCCCGTCAATCTGCCTGTCCTTCGGGAAGTTGAACGCGACCAACTTCCCATAGTTCTCGCCGTCGCTGCGCGCGGCCAACCAGCCGATGAGATTCTGACGCTGGCTGGGGGTATAAGGCATCAGCAGAACGAACTCTTCCCTCTCCTGTCCGGGAAGCCGCATGATCACATAGTACGGCTCCACTTCCTGGAGGGTGTCTTCCTGCCCGAACTTCTCATTCGGGATCGCCCACAGGTCTTCGTTGTTGTAGAAGTTCTGCGGGTCCTGCATGTGGTACTTGAGATACCTCTCAGCCTGTACTGAGAAGAAGTCCTGCGGATACCGCACGTGCGACTTCAGACCCTCGGGCATCTCGTCCGCGCTCTTGAACAGGTCCGGGAATATGCGCGCGTAGGTGCGGACAATTGGATCGTTGTCGTCCCAGATGTAGTAACTCAGCGCGCCGTGGTAAGCGTCAACTACTACCTTGACGCTGTTGCGCATGTAGTTGATCTGACCGGTAGCAGGGTCTCCAATTGGGTCCGAGTAGGGGTAGTGATCGGACGTCGTGTATGCGTCCTGTACCCAGAACAGCTGACCGTCAGCCGCCACGATGTAGGGGTCTCTGTCCAGCATCAGGAACGGAGTGGCCTTCGACACACGCTCCTGTATGGCGCGGTGATACTGAAGACGGCTTTGTGGAGTTATCTCACCGCTTATCAGGATGTTGATGTCTCCGAACTGCCACGCGTACGCCAGCCGCCTGAATACGGAGGACATCTCCACGCCCCCCTCGCCGCTGTACCGGGTCCTGAATAGCACACCCTCTTCCGTCTGATAGTCCAGTTCGTCCGTGTTGGAATTCACTACCACGTAGTCAAGCGTATTCTCGCCGTAGTAGATGCGCGGATTGTCCACCACCAGTTCGGGCGGCGTAACGCCGTCCTGCAATCCAATCGGAATCGCGCCGTCCGCGGGTATGTCCTTCGCAAAGAACTCGGGCCGACCCTCAGCCGTGAACTCTGTCGCCGGGCTCATCGCTATGCCGATGCCGTGAGTGTAAACCAGCGTGTTGTTCACCCAGTTCTGTGACTCCGGATCGAGATTCTCCGGCGCAACCTCGCGAGCTGATAGCAGAACCTGCCTGTACTCCCCCGCGATGTTGTACCTGTCAACGTCCGCGTCCTTGAAGTCGTAGTACAGCCTGATGAGCTGGATCTGCCGATACACCGCCGACAGCGGGCGGTAGTCCCACAGCCGTATGTTGTTCACCGTTTTGAGGTTGTCCTGGATGAGGTCCGCGCCCACTTCGGTCTCGGCCGGATAGAAATCTTCCTCTATCCGATTGAGAGCGAAAGCCTGCCTCGTGAAATCTATGTTTCTGGCGATGTAGGGCTGCTCCCGCGCGAACTCGTTCGGCGTTACTGAGAACTGTTGAATCACCGCGGGCCACGCTGTCGTTAGCACAAGCCCCAGCACGATCCACAGCACCACAGACCCAACTACGATACGAAGTTGTCTGAAATAGACATTGGCGAGAATCAGAATCGCGGCGGCCACCGCCACGATTGTCATTATCAGCAGCGCCGGCCTGCGCGCGTTCAAGTCCGCATATGCAGCGCCAAAGACAGCCCCATCCTCGGACAGCACGAGCGCCAGCCTGTCGAACCAGTGTCCGGCGGCTATCGTAAGCATCATCACCGCGCCGATGACGGACAGGTGGACGATCACCCACCCCGTAAACTCATAGCTCGCTCCGCGCAGCGTGTAGTTGATGAAATGGATGGCAATCGTTCCAATGAGCGTCACGATTCCCAGTCCGAGTATCCAACCCTGGAGGAACGAGTAGACCGGCAGATTGAAGATGTAGAAGCTCAGATCCTGCCCATAAACGGGTTCTATCTGTCCGAATGAGGCTGCGTTCGTGAACCTGAGAAACAACTCCCACTGCGACGACAGCACCGACCCAAATATCAGGCTCAGTAGCAGGACCGCAATTATCGAGCCCCACACGATTATCCTCGACAGGAAACTCGTAACGTCCTCCGGCAGGGGCAGCGTTACCGAGCCCCTGGTATGAACGTAGGCAATCCTGAAACTCACGGACAGTATGATCGCCGCGATGACAGCGCCCACGGCAAACAGGGTAATCCGCGTTACCGCTACCTTCAGGAAAATGCTGCGAAGGTCCAGAGCTTCATACCAGAGAAGGTCCGTATATATGCCCCTCGCAAATGAGAATATGCCGAACAGGACAATCAGGCCGATGATCACGGCGCCCCATCTGAATGAGGAACCGGAGGGCCTGGGAATCGCTTCTGTCGTCAGGCTATCGTTATCGCCGCCGTTGCGCGAATATTCTTCAGCCATCGTTTCTCCTAACCCACGCGCGTGCCGAGGCTCTCGCCGTTCAGGGAGCGACGCAGCGCGCCGGGACTTCTTCCGTCTATTATATGGGATGTACTATCGTTGACGAGAGCGTTGATGCACGCCTCGATCTTGGGAATCATACCACCTGAAATAGCGCCTGAACCGCTCAGTTGAATCGCCTGCTGAACGGTGAGGCGAGGAATCAGCCGGCGGTTGCGGTCCAGAACTCCCTCCACGTCGGTCATGAACACCATCTTTTCCGCGCCCAGCGCCCTGGCTATCTCACCCGCCGCTGTGTCCGCGTTGATGTTCAGCAGGGAGTTGTGGTACTGCGGGTCGTCAGACGAGCATATCCCGACAGGAGCGATCACGGGAATGAATCCCGCATCCAGCGCCGACTCTATGGGAAGAGTGTTTACCGACACAACCTCACCGACGAATCCAAGAGCAGGGTCCTTCACGCGGGAAACGAGCATCCCCCCATCCGCGCCGCTCATACCCAGCGCGTCCGCGCCAATAGCGCGCATCTCCGCTACCAGTTGCTTGTTGATGAGAC
>JAAXHY010000156.1 GCA_012270665.1 Dehalococcoidia bacterium | reverse complement strand
GTCGAGAAGTTCGACTACCGCAAGGGTTACAAGTTCTCCACCTACGCCACCTGGTGGATAAGGCAGGCGATAACGCGCGCCATAGCCGACCAGGCTCGCACGATCCGAATCCCCGTACACATGGTGGAAACCATACACAAACTTCTCAGGGTCACCCGCCGCCTGATACAGGAATACGGACGTGAGCCCACCAGCGAGGAAATAGCCCGCAACATGGAGATTCCCACCGAGAAGGTGCGCGAAATCTTGAAGATTTCCCAAGAGCCTGTCTCCCTGAACACGCCGATAGGCGAGGAAGAAGACAGCCACCTCGGAGACTTCATAGAAGACACCACCGCGCCGGCGCCCTCCGAGGCCGCCTCTCATCAACTGCTGAAGGAGTATGTCGAGGACGTTCTGGTGAGCCTCAACGACCGAGAGGCGGAGGTGCTGAGAAAGCGGTTCGGGCTGGAGGACGGTCGCGCCAGAACGCTGGAAGAAGTCGGTCGCTGCTTCGGCGTAACCAGGGAGCGCATCAGGCAGATAGAGGCCAAAGCGCTTCGAAAACTGCGCAATCCCAAGCGCTCCGAGAAGCTCAAGGGCTTCCTGGAGTAGGGAAGCCTCTTCCAATTCCGCCAGCAGTACAAGGATTCGAGCAAGCCGAATGACCTTAGCCACTCCCACCGAGGCCGAGCCAAGCGCGCCCGTCGCTGCCAGGCCGACAGTCTCCGTAGTTTATACACGTCCTGAGACGGTGTTGGAAGACATCGAGCGCGCGATGGAACTCGCCGGTTTCACAGCCGCCCTACCCCAGGACGTCCAGACCCTGCTCAAGATAAACATATCCTGGCAGCACTACTATCCGGCCTGCTCCACCAGTCCCTGGCAGCTGGACGGGGTGATTCGCGCCCTCGAGTCCGCCGGATACGACGACCTCGTTCCGATTCACAATGGCACTGTCGTGGTGGACCCGAAAGAGGGCGCGCTCAACAACAAGCACGAGACCGTAACCGAACGGCACGGTCTGGAGTCGATCTTCCTCGAAGACGCGCGCTGGGTGGACTACGAACCAAAGTCGCCGCTCTTGGCGCTGGACAAGGTATACCCGGACGGTTTTCAGATACCTGAGATGATGGCGGGAAAGAACGTCGTCCACCTGCCCACCATCAAGACGCACGTATTCACCACGATGACCGGCGCGATGAAGAACGCCTTCGG
>JAAXHY010000435.1 GCA_012270665.1 Dehalococcoidia bacterium | reverse complement strand
CGCCGGTCATGGTCTCGCCCGTCAGCTGCGCCAACTCACGCGCCAGCCGACAGGTCTCTTCGTTCTTGATGTTGAGACTCATCGGACATCCTTCGAAGGTAGAAGTGAAATCAACTCATCTACCCTACCACTATCTAACCTTCCGACACAATGTCCCCAACCTGCTGATCAGGGTCTCTCGGTTATCCAGATTCGACAGCGCGGCGCTTACTGAGTTCCCATTTTCACGGGAATGACAGGTAGCCGTAAGATCTCCGGCAATACAATAATCGAAAGCCCTGCCTGCTGATAAGTCCCACCACCCAAACCCACTTTTAACCTTCATAGAACATATTTACGATTCTACTGAAGACTAACCACTAAGAACTAAAAACTGAACACCATGACCCCCTACCCAGAACTGCAACAGATAATCAGAGAGGAAACCGACGACGGTCGCGGCATCGTCCGATTCCTCTTCACGGCCATGTGGGGAGAGTTCCACGGCTTCACGCCACAACACCAACTCATGGCCGGACGAGCTCTCGCCATCATCGGCGTCCAACAGGGAGTGCAGTTCATCGAGGCCAACAGACCTCCATAGAACCTCTTCCGGGCTGGTTCCATAATCTTCTGGAAGAAGACGAGCACTACCCCGACGGCTACAATCCCAAGTTGGTGGAAAAGAACTACGACTTCTGGATGGTGGACTTGGACGACGAAGACCAATGGGACGAGGACTGCGACTGCGAGGACTGCGATGATCACGACCGGGACGATTGGGGCAACTGTCTCTGTCCCATCTGCTTCGAGTCCGAAGACGACCCCTGACCGCCGACGCCCACAACCGAATACCGGGATCCGACAGGCAATCTCCCAGCCTGCCCATCATCCCAATCAAACGAATCACAGTTCAGACGGTGATTCTATCCATCCTTATCTGTCGCATTGCGTTCCCGCCCTTTGCTAAAATCATTCGGTCAACTCCCGTTGCCAACGAACAGACGACAGACCCCGGAGGAACGAAGCCGTGAACCTGCGCATACCCGGTCCAATACCCGTGCCAGAGGACATACTCGAGGATATGTCCAAGCCGATGATCAACCACAGGGGCCCCGAGTACAAGGACCTTCTGCTGAGAGCGACCGAGCGGCTAAAGCGCGTATTCGAGACCCAGGGCGACGTCTGGATAATCACAGGCTCCGGCACCGCCGCCATGGAGGCGGCGGTCGTCAACACCCTCTCACCCGGTGATAAGGTCGTCAATGCCACCATCGGCGTATTCGGCAACCGCTTCACCGACATCGCTGCCGCGTTCGGAGCCGACGTGATAACCCTCGGCTTTCCCTTCGGGGAGGTAATAGATCTGGATGTACTCAGGAAATGCCTGAACGACAACCCCGACGTGAAGGCCGTTACCGTAACCCACAACGAGACATCCACCGGAGTGACCAACGACCTTCAGGCCATCGCGGAAGTCGTAAAGGGCGAGTTCGATAAACTGATCCTGGTGGACGGCATCAGCAGTGTGGCATCCATTCCAATGTCCGCGGACGCCTGGGGACTGGATGTAGTCGCCACCGCTTCCCAGAAAGGCTGGATGCTGCCCCCGGGCTTCGCGTTTCTCAGTTTCAACGACCGCGCCTGGGCCGCGCGCGCCGAGTCCAGTATGCCCAAGTTCTATCTCGACGTGGCCCAGTACAGGAAATACTACGAGATCGGTCAGCCTCCATACACCCCGGCGGTGTCGGTCATGTTCGCCCTCGATAACGCGCTCGACCAGCTTCTCTCCGAAGGCATGGGGTCCGTATTCGAGAGACACGCCGCCGTCGGCCAGTTCACCCGCGGCAGCATAAAGTCTCTCGGACTCCAACTCTTCCCACGCGACGAGCGTTACGCTTCCAATACCGTTACCGCGGTGACCATTCCCGAAGAAGTTGACGCGACCGCGCTCGTCGGAAAGCTCAGAACGGATCACGACGTCATCGTATCCGGCGGACAAGCCTCCCTCGCGGGCCGCATCTTCCGCATCGGACACATGGGCAGAACCACCGAGAGCGATATACAGGACACCTTGGATGCCATAGAGAATGTGCTGCCCAAGGTCGGCTTCAAAGGATAACCACGCGCAACGAATCCCTCTCCCCCCACTCGCTCGGCTAAAACCGAATACTGATAACTGACAACTAGAAGCTATGGACACACGACGATTCGAGAGCCTAGTAAATCAGGCGATTCAGGAACTCCCGCCGGCCTTCTCGGAACGGATGGATAACCTTGACATCGTCGTAGAGGACTGGGCCTCTCCGACGCAGCTCATAGGCTCCGGCATCGAGGAGAAAGAATACCTGCTTGGACTGTACGAGGGAATACCCCTGCCCAACCGATATGATTACAACTTCGTCCTTCCCGACAAGATAACGCTCTTCAAGAAGGCCATCGAGAGCATCTGCGATACCGACGATGAGATAGTAACCGAGGTGCGCAAAACCGTCGTCCACGAGATAGCGCACCACTTCGGCATTGACGACGAAGCCCTGCACGAAATGGGGATCTACTGACCCATAGCTGACCAGGGTCGTCATATCCATCCCGGCGAGCGCGAGAGGCCCAACCGGGCATTACACGCGCCCGCCGCTCGGCGTTTTACTCGATTTGGCTAAAGATGCGCTACTACGAAAGAGGTTCTGCAAACCGCTAATGACAACTATCGAAGCAACCACGCGGACGGACGGACGAGAAGAGGGCGCCGGTCTTGGTCTGTGCAACCTGTTTCCCATGCTCAGATCCACCGAGCAGTACCGGAATCTCCTGAGATCTCTCGATAGTCAGAGGGCTCATGCCAGGGCGCAGCTTCTCTCGGAAGCCACGCCGTATCTGATTTCAACCCTTATGCAGGACTTGGACAGAGCTGCCCTGATTGTTGTGCCCAGGCCCGAGGAAGCGGGTCGCCTGTACGAGCGTCTGTGCGCATGGGTGGACAACCCCGAACGCATACACCGCTTCCCTGAGACCGAGACCCTGCCATTCGAGCGCCTGGTCACCGACATTGATACCATACAGGAACGTATCTGCGCCTTGGATGCGCTCCTGAATCCGGGCGAGGAACCTCCACTGATTGTGGCCTCCACGACCTCGCTTGCTCAACGCACCCTCAGCCGCGATTCATTCGAGGACAGCGCCCACCAAATTGGTGTCGGCGACATGATAGACATCCACGATACGCTCGACTTATGGCGCCGAATGGGATACAGGTTCGAGTCCGCCGTGTACTCCCCCGGCTTCGCCAGCAGGCGTGGCGGGATCATAGACATCTTCCCCGTGGGCGCGGACCTGCCCGCGCGCATAGAGCTCTGGGGCGATGAGGTCGACAGCATACGACTATTCGACCCTTCCAACCAGCGTTCCACCGAGATAGTTCGTTCTGTCGAGATAATGCCGGCGCGCGAGACCCTGCCCGCCATGACCGACCGCGAGTATCTGGATCATCAGATGGCCTACATTGACATCGTCAACTGTGCGCCCGCCCACCAGGAGCGTATCCGGGAGGAGTTCTCCCAGCTTCTGGACGGACACGAAATTGACGACCTGAACCTCTACGCCGGCTTCTTCAATCACGGCTCGCTGCTCGACTACTTGCCCGCAGACACACTTGTAGTCCGAGTGAGGCCCGACGATATGGCCGCGGCGGCCTGGGACAACGAGGAGCGCATACACGACCTGCGCGAGACCAAGCAGCGGCGCGGCGAACTCCCGATGAACTTCCCTTCATTCCACGTGCCCTGGAACGAAGTCGAACCCGCGCTCTCCAATCTTGGTCCCCAGCTGGACATCATCTACTGGGGAGCCGATGACCTCGTATATGGCGACATCTACGTCATGCCGTTCGGCTCTCCTCCCACCTTCTTAGGACAGACCGACCTCTTCGTCAGCGAGTCTTCCGATCTTCTGGAGTCGGGTCATTCAATCGTGGCGATCACTTCACATTCCCGGAGGCTCGACGAGATTCTGTCCGAAAGCGGCGTGTCCGACACGCTCTCGACAGCCCTCACCACCGTACCCGAACCGGGAGAAATGGTCCTTACCCAGTCCGTGGGACCGAACCTCGGCGACGGCTTCGTTCTGACGACCCCCGACCGAAATCTCATCGTCGTGGGCGATACCGAGATATTCGGCGTTACCAAACAGCGCAGGACGGCGCGCCGTAGCCGGACCAACTGGGATGCCTTCCTGTCGGAGATAAGGCCGGGCGACTACGTGGTTCACGTCGAACACGGCGTCGGCAGGTTCACCGGAGTCGGAAGACCCTCTAAAGGCTCGGACCCGTCCGCCGAGTACCTGGTCCTCGAGTACGCGAACCGCGACAGGCTCTATGTCCCCATGGAACATCTCGATAGGGTCACGCCATATGTCGCGCCTAGTGACTCCCCTCCCCACCTCACACGTCTGGGCACACAGGAATGGAGCCGCGCCAAAGCGCGAGCCGAACGTTCCACCCGCCAGATGGCTGCTGAGCTTCTCGCCCTCTACGCCGCGCGAGAGATGGTCACCGGACACGCCTTTGGTCCGGACTCCACGTGGCAGCAGGAGTTGGAAGAGTCCTTCCCATACGAGGAAACACCGGACCAGCTTGCCACGCTGGCCGAGGTCAAGAGCGACATGGAAAGCGAACGCCCCATGGACAGGCTTGTCTGTGGCGACGTTGGATACGGCAAGACCGAGATAGCGCTGAGAGCCGCGTTCAAGGCGGTCATGGAGGGCAAGCAGGTCGGCGTCCTCGCGCCCACGACCGTCCTCGCCCAGCAGCACTACGTGACCTTCTCCCAGAGGATGAGCGCCTATCCCGTCAGGGTCGAGGTTCTGAGCCGCTTCAGGACGGCCCGCGAACAGCGCGAGGTTCTCGAGGGACTGGCCGACGGCAGCGTTGACATCTGCATCGGCACGCACCGTCTCATCCAGAAGGATGTCAGGTTCAAGGACATCGGCCTCGTGATAGTGGATGAGGAGCAGCGTTTCGGCGTCGGACACAAGGAACGCCTCAAGCAGATGCGCCAGGAGGTGGACGTGCTCACACTGACCGCCACACCCATACCCCGCACGCTGCATATGTCGCTGGCGGGCGTCCGCGACATGAGCGCGATGGAGACTCCCCCGGAAGACCGCATCGCCATCAAGACCTACGTTTCGGAGTTCAGCGACGAGCTCATACGAGAGGCCATTCTGCGCGAGATTGACCGGCAGGGTCAGGTCTATTTCCTCCACAACCGGGTCTACAACATCGGGTACATGGCCGACTACATCCGTCGGATAGTGCCCGAGGCGGAGGTGGGCGTGGCGCACGGACAGATGAAGGAGGGCGACTTGGAGAAGGCGATGGCCTCCTTCTCCCAAGGCGAGTTCGACGTGCTGGTCTGCACCACCATCATCGAGTCGGGCCTGGACATTCCCAACGTCAACACGCTGATAATCAACCGCGCCGACGCGTTCGGCCTGGCGCAGCTTTACCAGTTGCGAGGCCGCGTCGGCCGCTCGAGCCGCCGGGCATACGCCTACCTGCTCATTCCCAGCGCCCGCGCCCGCGCCTTGAACGAAACCGCGGAGCGCAGGCTGAAAGCGATGCTCGCCGCCACCGAGCTAGGCGCTGGATTCCGAATTGCGATGAAGGACCTCGAGATTCGTGGCGCGGGGAACATACTCGGAGCAGAGCAGAGCGGCCACATTCACGCGGTCGGGTTTGAGTTGTACACCAAGATGCTGTCCCAGGCCGTGGAAGACCTGCGCGCCAGGCGAGAGTCGGGCGACTTGGTCGGCATGACTCCGCAGGACGTGGCCGACATGGTGAGCGACCAGGTTGACGAGTCAATCTCGAGCAGCCTGGCCCCGGAGCCGGGCGTCGCGCTCGACCTGGGCATACCGGCGGGGTTGCCGTCGGACTACATCTCCGACCTGCCCGCCAGGATGGGGCTCTACCAGCGGCTAATCGCGCTAAAGGACGAAGACGCGATTAGCGCGATGGAAGATGAACTGCGCGACAGGTTCGGCCCGCTGCCCTGGCAGGCGCGCGCGCTGCTCTATACGGTCAGGCTCAAGATTCTGTCGGAAAGAGCGAGCGTAGAGTCCATAACCCGCGACAGCGAGCGAATCGTCCTGAGGATGAAGCACGACGTAGGCGGCGCCAGACGCGCTCTCAGTCGCAGGCTTCCGAGAGGCGCAGACGTGGGCAACACCCAGATACGCCTCGACACAAGCAGTCTCAACACCGCCTGGGAAGACTATCTGCTGCAAGTCTGCGAACGCCTCGCCGAGTTCAGGACCGAGATGACCCGTCAGGTCCTGGAGGCCGCATCCGGCTAAGCCTTATCACAAATCGGTCAGTAGTGTCGGAAGTTCCATCATAGTCTCGATACGGGGACAGCCCGTGTATCCGACATGGTTTCGGTCCCGGTCTATGAGCACCGGACCGATGCCTGCGTTCATAGCGCCGGCTATATCTGAGGTCAACTGGTCTCCAACGTGAATCGTGTCTTCAGGGGCGGCGGCGGAGCGCCGCAGCGCTTCCTCGAATATAGGAGCGTGCGGCTTCTCGACGCCTATCTCGCCGGACGTGACAGCGAAATCCAAATAAGGTGTCAGGCCCATATCCTCCACCAATTGTGTGGCTGGCGTGTTCATGTTGGAGATCAGACCGAGTGTGAGACCCTGCTGCTTGAGAAGATCCATAGCGGGCAGAACATCGTCATAGCGCGCCATCTGGTATGGGACCTGTCGCACCGCCCGCCATATCGCCATGGACTGCTCCACGGTAACGTCGAATCCGCAGCCAC
>JAAXHY010000299.1:7508-9532 GCA_012270665.1 Dehalococcoidia bacterium | reverse complement strand
GGATCAATCCCATTGCTACGCAAAGGTCACATCCTGCTTTCAATGGGAATGAGTTGGTTGTTCACGGGATCTATGCCCAGGCTGAATATCTCCAGCGTCACCGCGCCCAGCAGAGGGGTTGTGCCTTCGTCCCAGAAGACTACCGGGGATATGTCTTCTTGTCCCTCCAGTCTGAACCAGGTGCGACCAAAACCCCTGCTGAGCCGGGTTCCGTCGGCTAGTATGAAGGTTCTGCTGGTATGCGGTGTGACTCCCAGCCTGGTCAGCAGAGACGTAGGCATAATGGTGTAGGCCGCGCCCGAATCCACCATCGCCTCGATGGTCTTGTAGCGCTGACCCTCGGGATCTCCAATCTCTAAAGCTACGTTGAAGATGCCCATTCGTTGGCTCCTGGCGGCAGATTAGACACTGGCTGTCATAGGTGTAGCAAAACAGGGGCGACCTATATCACCCCTGCGTGAGTTGCCGTCATGAGTTCGGCGTTGTTAGCCGGTCGCGCGTTCCACCGCAGAGCGAATAGCGCGCAGAGCATAGACCTTCGTCAGATGCTCTCGATACTCGGCGGATGCGTGGATGTCCTCGTTGAGCTCGATTCCGTCCGCGGCGTGTCCTGCGGCGCTGAATATGGCAGCGTCGTCGAGTGAACTGCCGACTAATCGGGATTCGGACTCGGGGGCGCGTGACGCGCTCGCTCCCGCTCCGGTTACTCCGATTCGCGCTGAAGTGCAGTGTCCGCCCGCGTCAACTGAGACGACCGCCGCCACACCTACTATCGCATAGTGAGAGGCTTTATTCGCCATCTTCGCATAGGCGGCGCCAGTGTTGGAGCCAAGCGAGGGAATGCGTATCTCGGTGAGGATTTCGTTAGACTCGAGCGCGGTGGTGAACAGGTCGACGAAGAAGTCGTCGGCTGAAACAACCCTCTCCCCGCCGCTGGATGTGGCTACTATCTGAGCGTTCAAGGCGACCGCGACGGCCGGGAGGTCGCCCGCCGGGTCTGCGTGGGCAAGGCTCCCGCCTATCGTGCCCATATTTCGCACCTGTGGATCGGCCACACTGGCCGCCGCCTCTCCGAGTACCGCGGCATTGGAGGCAACCGCCTCGGACGTCGCAAGCTCCTGGTACGTTGTCATCGCGCCAATGGCGAGCCCACCGTTCGATTCGTTGACGTAGCTGAGGCCGCCGACCTTGCCTAGGTCAATCAGCGTGCCCGGGGCGGCCAGACCAGTCTTCATCATAGGTATGAGGCTGTGCCCGCCCGCGAGAATCTTGGCGTCGTCGTCGCTTAGAAGATTGAGCGCTTCTTCCACACTGGAAGGCGCGTGATAGTCAAATCTGGCTGCTACCATATCTAGTTTCGCCTCCTGATCGAGCTAAGCCCGCTTCTGACTGACTTGTCGGATGTCCTGCATGGGAGTCGCCAAGGTCAGGACGACATCTTGTCCGCGGCGTACTGGACCGCCTTGACTATGTTGTGGTAACCCGTGCAGCGACAGAAATTGCCGGCGAGACCGTGTCTGATCTCCGACTCGGAAGGGTTCGGATTCTTCTGAAGAAGGTCGTTGGCGGACATAATCATGCCCGGCGTACAGAAGCCGCACTGGAGACCGTGCATCTCCCAGAATCCTTCCTGAAGCGGGTGCAGTTCGCCATCAGACGCGAGACCCTCGATTGTAGTCACTTCACCACCGTCGGCCTGGACCGCGAAAATCGTGCAAGACTTCACTGCGGCCCCGTTCAGGGATACCGTACATGCCCCGCAGTTTGAAGTGTCGCAGCCGACGTGGGTCCCCGTCAGGTTGAGAATATCGCGTAGATACTCGACGAGCAGCAAGCGCGGCTCTACTTCAGATGTATGTGTTGTGCCATTGACAGTTACAGAAATCTCGCGTCCCATATAAAACCCTCCGGCTTATCGTGGATATTGCGAATAAACTCTTGCGAGGCAAGCGGATTATATCAGCAAATTTGGCGTTAGGCTACAAGTCGCCTGGGTATGCTCAAAGGTTCAATAAACGTTTACG
>JAAXHY010000299.1:0-7432 GCA_012270665.1 Dehalococcoidia bacterium | reverse complement strand
ATCGTCGTCAACGCTGTACTTGTTCCCCTGGGCATCTACAACTTCAAAATTGCCCTGTATCAGGTACGGGCCATTGGCGCGAGGTGTGATCGTTACATCTGCCATTATGAAAAACCTCCGGGCTGGTGATGTGTTCTGGATGTCTCCTCCGGTCTGCCTATTCTGAGAACCGTTTCCTGACGGCGTCGGTCAGAACCGGAACGACCTCTCTCCAGTCACCAACTATACCACAGTCGGCGGCCCTGAAAATGGGGGAACGCGCGCTGTTGTTGATAGCTATCACTGTGTCTGAACGCTGTATGCCAACGGTGTGGTTGAATGGGCCGCGGAGGGCTACCGCTATGTATAGTTCGGGGGCGACCGACTTGCCTGAAATCCCTATCTGGTATTGGCGAGGAAGCCATCCGGCGTCGGCAACATCCCTCGTCGTACCGATGGATGCGCCCAGCGCGTCGGCCAGTTCGCGGATCGGTCCCATGTTTTCCGGACCGCCTATTCCCATTCCGACCGATACCACCCGCGTCGCTCTCTCCAGCTCAGCGCCCTCAGCGGATTCGTCGGATACGTTCTGGATTATACGAGCGCGAGAGGGTTTGGCGTCCGCCGTTTCCAGCCTGTTCACCACCGGCTCTATCGAATAGTCCGGCTCACAGGACGATAGAATGCCCGCTCGAATCGTCGCCATATTTGGCAGGGTTCTAGACAGGATCGGAGCGACTATGCTGCCTCCGAACGCGGGCTTCAACTGAGACAGCCTGCCCTCGTCGTCTATCTCTATCCCGACACAGTCGCCGGTCAGCCCCAATCTCAGCCTTCCGGCTACCCTGGCCGCAAGGTCGCGTCCGTTCGCAGTCGAAGGCAATAGAACCGCAAATGGCGAGTGTTCCTGTATTGCGGCTGCGAGTATCCCGGTGTACACCTCGGTGTCGTACAACTCCAGGCACGGCGAGTCCGCTACGTATACGATGTCGGCTCCATGAGCGGTGAGTTCCCTTATGTGGGACTCATCCACATTTCCGATGAGCGCCGCTTCCACATTCGTTCCAAGAGTTGGGACGAGTTCCCTCGCGCGTCCCAATAGTTCCAGGGTCACCGGTCGGACAGCGCCGCTCATAACCTCAGCCGCGACCCAGATAGCCCCACAGTCCCCGCGTTCCCTTCTCGGGCCTCGGGGCGTGGGCTGCTGTCCGGATGATGAGTCAGCGTCGAAGACACCTCGCTCATCGAGAAACTCCATCATCTGGGTCACGGCGTCTTCCGGTGTTGCGTCCCGTATGACTATCCCTTTCCGTCCCGATTCGACCGAGAATATGTCGTTCACCCATGTCGGCGATCCGTTCTCGCCGAACTGTGATGTGTCACTGGATAGGTCGGCGGCGGTTACTTCCCAAATCGCCTTGTGGCGCGCTTCCTCCATGTCTTCCCTGCGTGGATAAGTCTCTTCGGCTACGCCGTCTGTAACGCTTATCAGCGCCGGAAGGTCGCACTGGATTTCCTGGTAGCCTTCGTCGTTCAACCGAATTGCGGTTAGGAAATTTCCATCCTGATGGATGTCCAGCTTGGAGACAGCGGTTATCTGTGGAATTCCAAGCATCTCGGCTATCTCCGGACCCACCTGTCCAGTTTCCGAATCTGAGCTGTTGCGACCGCAGATGATTAGGTCGCACTCCTCGCGTTCCAGCGCAAGAGATAGCGCTCTCGCCGTGGCGAGAGTATCTGAGCCCGCGAACGCGCGGTCGTTGAGATGTATCGCGCGGTGCGCTCCCATCGCCATCGCCTGAACGAGAGCTTCCGATGCCTGGGGCGGCCCCATCGTCACCACGACCACCTCGGCGTTTTGCTCGGCTTGAAGTCGGGCAGCGAGCGATATACCTAGGACATCATAAGGGTTGACTTCATTTGGAACTCCCTCTCGCACCATGCGTCGCGTCTGATTGTCGAAGCGCAGCATCGAGACTACCGGGACTTGTTTTATGCAGACTGCGATTTTCATTGTGCATCCATATAGCGACTAGAAACATCGGGAAGCGCGCATCTAGCCTAGTTTAGTCGCAGCAATTATACCGCGATAGTCTCCCTTCGCAATGTTGCATGAAAAGTAGAAATATCATTGCCGGATAAAGCTCTTTTGTGCTAATGTAAAGATCGTGTTCGTCGTCCGGTCGGTCATCTGCATCCCGCATGTAAACGGAATCCGGCATCGTCAGTGATGCAGGGGAATCGAGTAATTCACTTCATGAAGCCTCGATTCACTAACTGAGAGTTATCATTCCCCCTGTCTAAGCCTTAACAAGCAGAAGAAATTAGTGTTGACACACTCATTTGATTAGTTCATACTAACTTAGTCATTACGTACAGACGTACATGAAAGTTCAGGAGGGCTAATTAGATGACTTCGCGTGTGTTCAGACCCTTGATGTTGATCATCGCGCTGGCTATGGTAGGTGTCGCTATCATCGCATGCCAGTCGTCGGATACCGACGAAAGTGTTACAGCCGCAGTTAATCAGGCAAATCAAGCTGCCCAGGAGGCCTCGGCCGCGGCCCAGGCCGCGGCCGAGGCTGCTGCACAGGCGAGCATGGCTGCCCAGGATACAACTGCCACGACCGTAGTAGGGGAGGCAAAGCTGGCTGCAAAGGACGCGGCCACTGCGGCAATGGCTGCGGCCACTGCCGCTGAGGAGGCGAGCGCCGCCGCTAAACAGGTCGCCGATTCTGCCATGATGGGCTCTACCGAAATGATGACGGAAGATCCCGGTACACTCGTTGTATATTCCGGGCGCAGTGAATCCCTCGTGGGCCCCATCATCGAACAATTCGCCGAAGCCACGGATATTGACGTTCAGGTAAAGTACGGTAGCACCTTCGAAATAGCCGCAACCCTGCTGGAGGAAGGACAGAACTCTCCGGCGGACGTGTTCTTCGCCCAGGACCCGGGCGGACTGGGCGCGGTCTCCGACTTGCTGGCAACTCTCCCGGGTGATGTCGTTCTGCAGGTCCCCGAATGGGCTAGATCTCCGGACGGTTCGTGGGTCGGAATCTCAGGCCGGGCGCGTGTGGTCGTTTACAGCACGGAACTGGTGAGCGAGGACGAGCTTCCTACGTCGGTCAAGGATCTGACGGATCCCAAGTGGAAAGGCAGGATAGGCTGGCCTCCTACCAATGCATCGTTCCGTACGATGATTACAGCTATGCGACTGATGTGGGGCGAGGACGAAACTCGCCAGTGGCTGCTGGACATGCAGGCCAATGATCCTGGGGTATTCCCCAAGAACACCCCGATAGTGGCTGCGGCGGGCGCGGGCGAAGTGGCCGTTGGGCTGGTCAATCACTACTATCTGCACAGATTTATACAGGAGGAAGGCGACGACTTCGCCGCGCGCAACCTGTTCCTGAAAAATGGCGGTCCGGACAGCTTGGTCATGGTAGCCGGAGCGGGAATCCTAGACACGAGTGAGAACCGCGACAACGCAGAAGCGTTCATGCGATTTATGTTGTCCAAAGTAGCCCAGCAGTACTTCGCGGGCCAGACCTTCGAGTACCCACTGGTGGATGGCGTCAAGACGCACCGCCTGCTTCCGCCGATAGATACACTGAATGGCCCCGGCATTGATCTCAGCCAGTTGTCCGACCTTCAGGGAACGGACGCGATGCTGAGAGAAACCGGAGTCATCCCCTAATCCCGCCGAGGGGTGAGAGGTGCCAGTGCTCAGGATGTCAACTCTCTCCAACCTTGCTTGGTCTTCGGGCGCCCCTCGCCCCTCGGCCGCTCTGGCGGCGCCCGCTCTCTTAGTGGGCACTGCCATGGCGCTCCCGCTAGCATACCTGATAATCAGGAGTTTTGGAGCCTCGGAAGAGGCTTGGGAGTTACTGTTTCGACTTCGCAGCGCCCAGATTCTCGGGCGGTCGGCTTTACTCGTAGTGGTGGTCGTCGCAGGCGCTCTGGCTCTGGGAGTCCCGCTCGCCTGGCTAACTGCTCGAACCGACCTTCCCATGCGGCGTCTGCTGGCGGTTCTCACTGCGCTTCCTCTTGTTATTCCAACCTATGTCGGCGCGTTTCTCATCATCTCTGCCCTGGGACCGCGCGGCCTTGTTCAGGACATGCTCGAACCTCTGGGAGTATCTCGCTTACCTGAGATATACGGACTTCCGGGCGCTGCGGGAACCTTGATATTCCTGAGCTATCCATATGTACTGCTGACGGTCAGGGCAGCTTTAAGACGAATGGATCCCAGCCTCGACGAATCGGCGCGTCTGCTAGGACACGGCCCCGTGAGCGCTTTTTTCAGACTCACGCTGCCTCAACTCAGGCCCGCAATGTCGGCCGGATCTCTACTCGTGGCGCTGTACGCGGTCAGCGATTTCGGAGCGGTGTCTCTGATGCGTTACGAGTCTTTCACATGGGCCATCTACCAGCAGTACCAGGGAACTTTCGACAGGTCTGTCGCGGCGGTACTTGCGCTTGGGCTGGTATCGCTCGCCGCGCTGGTCCTCCTGGTTGAGAGCGTTACTCGCGGCAATCGTCGCTACTACAGGTCGTCTTCCGGGTCGGAGCGCTCTCTGACCACACAGAAACTTGGCCGGATGCGCTGGCCTTGCGCCGTCTTCTGCTGGGTCGTCGTTCTCCTGGCTCTCGGCCTGCCGGTGGCCGTACTGGGCTACTGGCTCATCAACGGCATCTCTAACGGTGAACCACTTCTTCTACTATGGCAGGCGACGCGGAACGCGGTGGGGGTATCCCTGGTGGCCGGCGTCATAGCGGCGCTCTTTGCGATTCCGGTCGCCGCCCTGTCGGTTAGGCATCCAGGCTATCTCGCTACGTTCGTCGAGAAGATCAGCCACACGGGATACGCGCTGCCCGGCATAGTGGTGGCCCTGGCGCTGGTCTTCTTCGGCAGTAAGGTCGTAACCCCCCTTTATCAGACGGTCTGGCTACTTGTGTTTGCCTACGTCGTCCTCTTCTTGCCCGCGGCACTCGGCGCCGTTCGCTCCTCGCTCGTCCAGATAAGCCCTCGTCTCGAAGAGTCGGCAAGAGTTCTCGGTAGGGGGCAGTTACGTGTTATGCTCTCAATCACCGGACCTCTCATGAGGCCCGGGCTGCTGATGGGTGGAGCGTTGGTCTTCCTGGTAACGATGAAAGAGCTTCCCGCGACGCTGATACTCGGTCCGCTTGGCTTCAAGACACTGGCGACCGCGGTCTGGTCGGCTTCGTCCGAAGCCTTCTTCGCACAGGCCGCCGCTCCCGCGCTGACGCTCATATTGAGCTCTTCCGTCCCAATGGCCGTTCTTATGTTGAGGGAGCGAAGCAGATAAGGCATGGAAACTCCGGTTATCCGGGGCCGCGCGCTGACGAAGCGATTCGGAGAAACTCTCGCCGTTGAATCCGTTGACTTTGATGTCTGGCCCGGTGAGATCGTCTCGATACTCGGCTCCAGCGGCTGCGGAAAGACGACATTGCTGAGGCTTATTGCCGGATTTGAGACGCCAACATACGGTTCTGTCCACATACTGGGGACCGAGATGTCGAGCGCATCCCGGTTCGTTCCTCCTAACGAGCGCGGCATTGGTATGGTCGTGCAGGAATACGCGCTGTTCCCGCATATGACCGTGGAGCGTAATATCTCTTTCGGACTCCAGGGCCTCGACGTCTCGCGCCGCGTGGAAAGAGTGTCGGAAGTCCTTGAGTTGGTGCGTCTGACCGGATTCGGTACCAGATATCCCTATGAGCTTTCGGGAGGACAGCAGCAGAGGGTCGCCCTCGCCCGAACCTTGGCGCCGAATCCGGCAGCGGTCCTTCTCGATGAACCCTTCAGCAATCTAGATTCCACGATGAGACAGCGGCTCAGGGCGGAGGTTGAGGACATCCTGCGCTTTCATAGAATGTCGGCTATTTTCGTAACTCACGACCGCGAGGAGGCATTCGCGATGGCCGACAGGGTAGGAGTGATGGTGGACGGACGGCTGCTCCAGTTAGGCGCGCCGGACCAGGTATATCACTTTCCCGCGAGTCCGGAGATCGCCGGGCTCACCGGGGCCTGTGACTTCATTACCGGAATAGTCAGAAGCGATGTCAGTGTGGATACTCCTATCGGAGTTCTACAATGCACAGCCTCGGAGCGACTCGTGTCTGGCCAGTCCGTCAGTGTACTCCTCCATCCGGACGACCTGGAGTTGACGCCGGACGGAAAGGGGCAGGGGACTGTGGTGTCGCGCGAGTTCAGGGGGGATGAGGTAATCCTGAACGTCATTCTCGACACCGGCGATTCGGTCAGGTCGAGAAGACGCTCGTTTTCAAGGCTGCCCGCCGGATCCAGGGTGAGAGTAGTCCCTGTGAGACCGATTCCCTTCGCCGCCTATCCGCAAAGTAGGACCGAGTTGGAGTAGGCTTATCGCTAGAAGGTCAGCGATACCTTCAGCGCGCCGTCACCTTTCACATCGGCCAGGTCGAACGCCTCCTGCACCCGCGCAATCGGGTACTGGTGCGTCACGAAAGGCTCCATATCTATCTCGCCGCTCTGAATGAAGTCCACCGCAAGCTGGAAGGCAGGCAGTCCCGGCTCGTCCTGCGCTCCGAACACGGTGTGAATATCCAGCCTCTGCCGGAAGAAGGTGTCCCAGTCGAATGGGACCCGCTCCATCGTGGGTGGAAGGCCGAACACCGCGATCTGGCCCAGCGGCTTCACCATCTTGAGAGACTGGTTCAGCGTCTCGACGCTGCCCACCGCCTCGATGACGAGGTCGGCGCCCTGGCCGTTGGTAAGGTCGAGGACGGCATCGGTAGCGCGCTGGCCGGTGACGTCAATCAGTTCGTCAACACCCATGCGCCGAGCGTGTTCCAGCCTTTCGGGAACCGGCTCGACGGCTATGATTCGGTGCGCGCCTATGCGCCTGAGCATGAAGTCGTGAAACAGTCCAACGGAGCCCTGTCCGACCACCGCAACGGTCTTACCAACCAGCGACGGAAGTTTTCGACATCCGAACACGACTGTCCCGAGCTGCTGCGCCATGAGAAGATGGGCGAGCGGGACGTCGGCGGGCAGACGGAGCAGGAACTTGGGATCTATGAGTTGGTAGCCCGCGAACGTCCTGGAACTCCAGATGTTGGGCGCGGTCAGTACCACCTCGCCCTCCTGGAAGCCGGTGTCGCTGCCGTCAACTACGACGCCAACGCCCTCGTGTCCGGGGTATCCGTGCGGCAGCGGCCACTCATACACGTTCCATCCCATATAGCAGATGTGCAGGTCGCTGCCGCAGATCGAGGCCAGTTCGGTCCTGACCAGCGCCATTCCCGGTTCCGGTTCCGGTATGGGAACTTCGTCGCAGCGAAGCTGTTTCAGTCCTGTCGCAATCGCGGCGGGCATCGTGGGCATTGGGATGTTTCCTCCGGGGTTTTTGTGCGGGTGGGATTATAGCAGAGCGTGTTCTTATATCAG
>JAAXHY010000536.1 GCA_012270665.1 Dehalococcoidia bacterium | reverse complement strand
TTATGATATTCTCGGCGCATTCTTGCTTTGTTGCGGAGGAATGCCAACTCGTATAGAGAATACCATGCGCTTTGAGGGATGGACATTATCGACCTCGCCTGTTATCCTCAGCCGTTGAATACAAATGATGTCAAGGGACGTATAGAAGACATGGCGCTTACCCTCACAAGGAAATTTAGACGGCTGCCCCTGACAGTATGCCTGTCCATAGCCGCCGTTATACTCGCCGCCTGCGGCAGTGAAGAGCCTCCCACAGCCGCGCCTGCGACTGGGCCTACGACCGCGCCGACGGCCGTGTCACAAAACACGCCCGCCGTCGCTGCCGCCACGGAAGCTCCTCAACTGATGCTGGAGGTGGGCCACGAGGCGGGGCAGATGGCGCCGGACTTCATGCTTGCCACCGTAGAGGGCGAGAATGTCTCTCTGGAAACCCTCCAGGGCCGCCCAACGATCCTCTACTTCTACGCCACGTGGTGACCGGTATGCCGCGCCTCGTTGGGGCAACTGAAGGATGTCCACCCCGAATACGCTGACCGCGTGAACTTCCTAGCGGTGAACGTGGATCCCTCGGAGAGCGTTGAGAAGATCCTGTCTTACAAGCAGGACCAGGGATTCACATGGCCCATGACCTCCGCCGATACGGAGATGGTGAAGAGCTACAACGTCACGCGGCAAGCCGCCCACGTGACCCTGGATTCCAACGGCGTCATTCTGTCCAGCGTGAGGTACGGAAGCGAGAACGCGGACGATTGGCGAACCCTCTTTGAGGGATTGCTCGGCTCCTGATTCCCGCCGGTTTGGATGGCGCAACTTTCTCAGGGCATTTCGCTCTGTCTGACGTACCCGTTCTCGAGAATAGACAGACCGCCAGCGTTCGGTATAATGAAGCCACGGGATATCGTGTAGGCTGTGGGCAGTATGCTAAAAAGGTATATCGTTCGACCTCTGATAGTCCTCCTCTCGTACTTGGCGCCAGCAGCCCTCGTCTATCTGGGTACCGGTGTGGTGGGGATCATCATTGCGCCTTTGCTATGGACCTCAGCGTTGGCTATTGCCATAGACGTCATATTTATAGTCACACTTCTGTCATGCATGGTCGTGGCGCGCCGAGGAGGATACGTTAAGGCGGCCTTTCTCGCCGCGGGCATTCTTGCCGGGTGGCTTCTGGCGCTGCGGTTTAGCGGCCCACTTGGGGTATTGCTAATGCCCCATGGCCTGTACCGGTTGCTGGCGACGATGGCGTTGTACTGGGCCGTCATCGCGCTTGGGGCAATAGGCGCATTGCGGATATACCGGAGGACTAGAGCGTCCGGTATTCAATTCGGGGTGGGAGCGACGGGCGTCAGGGGCGCGATTGGGCGGCTTTGTGTGGGCGTTGCGCTGGGTATGATCATTTGGGGAGCAGTGATCGTATCGCTTTCAAGGGTGGCATTCGATGGATCTACGGTGGAGAGTTCATGGCGGGTGACGACCCCGGAAGCGATGGCAGGTTCAGCCATATCCCCTCCCTATGTAAGGGCGGCGAGACAGATGACCGCCCCCGTATTGACGTCTCATTCATTCGACATTGCCATGGATGGCATGGATTATGAAATCCGCAGCATAGTCAACTGGTGGCGGGCGTTTTGAAATCTGCCGGCCGTCCTACTAGGGCGTGAATCGAGTCAATATCTGCCCCTCGGAATAGACAGTGTATGTAACGCCTGGCTCAAAGTCGCTTCCGAGATCTACCGAAAGACTGACACTCACGAGTCGATCGTACCGCCACCCGCGGCGGGGGAAGTCCTTGACCAAACGGACATCCAGTTTATCGCGAGACTTTCGGATGTCCATGCGGTTCAGTGAGGAGGGATCATCATATGTGGCAAAATTGACCCCTAGGACGTACCTCGGCGGATCGGAGTCGTCCGTTTGCACGAATGTACCCACAAAGCTAAGTACCGGCATCCGTCTTTCACTGTTCTCTAAGGGAGGGAATTGTTCGGGAATCGGTTGCGGCGCCTTTACAAAACTTCCAGGCTCAATGGCCAAGCCCCTGATTGGATTAGAAAACGCGTTGGGGTCTGCCCTGAAGAAAGTCTCCCAGTCGTTCACCCGCACAGTGTAGACCTCGCCAGGCTCAAAGTCGCTTCCCAGATTTATCGATTCCCGCTCCCAGGATGACCAATAGAGACAACTGAAGCCCAAGTCATCGTACTCCTCAACGAAGCGGTTCACGACGGAGATTTCTATCCCTGTCCCTGTCCACTGGACGCGTCTCTTCTCCAGGAATATGCCGCAGCTACCAGGTAGATAGTATTCGAACTCAACGAAGTATTGTGGTGGGTCAGCATTGTCCACATCGATAGTTACGCTTTCGATAGCGGCGACATCCTCGGACGTCTCCACCCCCTCGAAACCTGCTGTGAATGTCCTTGTCGCCTCGTTCACATGCAAGGTGTAGGTAACGCCCGGTTCAAAGTCGCTCCCCAAAGGCGCCTTATAGTAGTAGTCGTCATCTAGGATTGAGCAGGGTGCTAGGCGGCTTGTAACGGACACCGCTATCTCAGTCCCCATCCGCTGGGTGTCCATGCGATGAGGAGAGTGGCAATAGTGAAGAGTCCACTTCGGAATCTCAAGGTAATACTGAGGAAGGGGGTCGGAGTCCTCTATGCGGAGCCTTAAGTCATAGTCAGCGATGGGAACGGAAAATGTGGTCGCGCCCTCCTTGTCATCTGGGAAGGCTACGAATGCCAGCGCCAAGAGCAGGACGAGCGGCAACACGATTCGGATCCGCATAGCTCTCCCTAGCCCTTGGGTCAGTTCAAAGCACCTTTGGTCGGTATGGGTTCATAGCAAGCCAAAATTGCGCCTCCGTCGCGTCCTCGCAGTTATCTCTCCCGACTATAGGAGTGAGTCTCTGTCGATTAGAGAGCTCGCCTTGTCATCATCGTCAGTCGTGACGGCGACGATGGCATGTCCCGCCAATCGGTGGACGATGTGGATGGTCCGCACATTTACCTGATGACTGCCAAGGAGTTGAGAGACGCCTGCAAGCGCCCCGGGCCGGTCGGGCAGGTGAAACACGATAGCGTCTGACGTCACCGCTTTGAGATCGGCTTCGAGCAACGCGTGCAGCGCAGCGTCATCGTCGTTGGTTCGAATGGTGATTACGCCCAACTCTCCTATCAAACGCCCGTCGATGGCCTCGATGTTGATCTCCGCGCCTCCCAGGACCTCCGTGACCTTTGCCAGGGACCCCGGTTCATCCGGCACAATTACGATTATTCTTGAGACCCGCTCTTGTCCGCCTGCATTGGGCTGACTCATGTATTGACCTCCGGCCATTGGATTAGGCAGTCGGCGATCACCTGGTCGATCATCTCGCGGGTGACGTGAGGCATGGTGATGAGGTGGGCTATGTCGCCCAGGGGCGCAAGCTGCCACTGGAAAAGCACGTATGGGGAGGGACGCGGGAAGACGACCGTTGCGCTGTTCTTCGCCCGCCAGGCGGGAATCCCGTTGGCGTTGAACTGCTGTACCGCATATTCGGCGTTATCGAGCATTCGAGCCACGATCTGGCGAAAGCCCTCCCGCCCATGCTTGGTCAGCGAATACCAGATGATCACCGGAGTGATGGCGTTCCGGGAGCCGAGCAGCGTCGTGTCCAAGGCGCCCACGTATTCAATGGCTCGGCCTATCTGGGCCGTGTACTCCTTCTTAGTCACCACCACACCACAGGGCAGCGGCGATCCAATCAGCTTGTGGCCCGAAATCGCTATGCTGTCGATTCCGCTGTCGAAGCCGAAGGGCTGGGGATCGTCGACGAAGGGCAGGATCATGCCGCTCAGCGCCGCGTCTGCATGGATGTGCGAGCGGGGCAGCGCCAACTCCTCGACGATGCCTTTGATGCGATGGAGGTCGTCGACGGCGCCCTTCAT
>JAAXHY010000090.1 GCA_012270665.1 Dehalococcoidia bacterium | reverse complement strand
CCAAGCTCGCACAGGTACTGGTAGAGGTTGTAGGTGAAACTGTCGTAGTTGTCTATAAGCAGAATCATGGCCACGCTCCCGTCGGGCTATATCGTGTCTATTTCTTGCTCAGCCTGGTCTATCGCCTTGAATACGGCGGACGCCTTGTGAATCGTCTCCATGTACTCGTCCTCGGGATTCGAATCGTAAACGATTCCCCCACCCGCCTGCACGTGGGCTATACCGTCCTTGAGGACGAGGGTGCGAATGGCGATAGCGGTGTCCATGTTGCCGGAGAAGTCGAAGTATCCGACCGCGCCGGCATAGACGCTGCGCCTGTCCGGTTCCAGTTCGGCGATAATCTCCATAGCGCGAATCTTTGGCGCGCCCGACACGGTTCCGGCCGGGAAGCAGGCCCTCAGGGCGTCGTAGTTGGTGTACTCGTCTCTAAGTTCACCGGTAACGTGGGATACCAGATGGATGACATGAGAGTAGCGCTCGATGTCCAGAATCTGGCTCACCTCCACTGTGCCTGGCTTGGACACCCTGCCTACGTCGTTGCGGCCCAAGTCGAGCAGCATGATGTGTTCGGCGCGCTCCTTTTCGTCGGTGCGCAGTTCCTCTTCGAGCTCCAGGTCCTCGGCCTCGTCCATGCCGCGTCTGCGCGTGCCAGCTATGGGATGAACCGCCACAGCGCCGTCCACTACCTGTACCAAGAGTTCGGGTGACGCGCCGACAATCTGGAAGTCTTCCATGTCCAGATAGTACATATACGGAGACGGGTTCACTGCGCGCAGTGAACGGTATATCTGGAATGGGTGGGCGGACGTGGGACGAGACATACGCTGCGCCACGACCGTCTGGATCACGTCGCCCGCAATGATGTACTCCCGAGTCTTATTCACCATGTTCTCATAGTATTCGCGGCTCATATTGAACTCGATATCCGCGTCCGTCTGCATATCCAAGTTCGGCTCCGGTATATTCGGGAAGGACTTCAGCCTGCGCACCACATCTTCTATCCTGCCGACCGCCTCCTTGTAGGCGCGTTTCGGGTCGCCCCTGAGATGCGCGTGACTTACGACCTTTATCTTGTGCCGCAGGTGGTCGAACACCAGGTAGGTGGTCGAAAGCATGAATATGGACTCGGGCAGTCCGAGCGGGTCAACCTGCGGCGTGGGAAGTTCCTCGAAGTAGCGAACGGCGTCGTAGGCGATGTAACCCACCGCGCCGCCGTTGAACTTGTCAAGGTAGTCGACGTCCGCCAGCGTGTATTCCGAAAGCATCTCCTCGACCGGGATTAGAGGATCAATCGAGCCGAGTTCCTCCCCCGCTCCGGTCTTGATTACCTTCTGCGGATCAGTTCCGATGAAGCTGTATCGCGCCATGCGCTCGCCGCCCTCGACGCTCTCCAAGAGGTATGAATAGGGCCCATTGGCGACTTTGAGATACGCTGACACCGGAGTCTCCAGGTCTGCGTTTATCTCACGATAGACTGGCACCAGATTTGCCTCGCCCTCGTAGGACGCGACCCGCTCCAGGGATGGATAGTACATTTCGCGTCTCCTTAGCCGGGCAGCACGAAGCCCACCCGCTCCTTCATCTCATCGAGCTTTGGCTCAGAAATACCGCGGGCGTGGTCGGCGCCAATGGCGAGCAGGCGATCAAGCTCCGCCACGTCGTCCATCAGCTCGTAGTATCGTTCCCTGATGGGCCTGAGTTCTTCGACCACGACTTCGGACACACGACGCTTGAGGTCACCGTAACCGCGCGCGTCGGCGAAGTCTCGCTCGACATCGGTCTCCGACTTGTCGGTGATGACCTTGTAAATGCCGAGCAGGTTGTTTACGCCCGCCTTTTCAGGCTCGTCGCTGAACGCGATCTCGTTGCCGGAGTCGGTCACCGCCCTCATTATGGAGCGTTGTATCTCCTTCGGCTCGTCCAGCAGACGCACCGCGTGGCCTCTTATGTGGGAGAAGCTCTTGGACATCTTGACGTTGGGGTCGTTCAGCCCCATGACGCGACCGCCCACTTCCGGTATGACCGCCTCCGGCAGTACGAACGTCTCCCCGAAAAGCCGGTTGAACCTGCCCCCGATGTCCCGTGTCAACTCCACATGCTGGCGCTGGTCGTCCCCCACTGGCACCTCGTGCGCGCTGTACATGAGTATGTCCCCGGCCATGAGTACCGGGTAGTCCAACAGACCGGTAGAGACGCTCTCCTGGCCGGCGGACTTGTCCTTGTACTGTGTCATACGTTCCAGCCAGCTAACGGGCGTAACGCAGTTGAGGATCCAGCAGCCCTCGGCGTGGGTCGTCACGTGGCTCTGGACAAACAGCGTGCTCTTGTCGGGGTCTATACCACAGGCGAAGAGAATCGCCGCCAGCTCGCGCGTCTGCCGTCGCAGGTCGTTCGGATCAACCTCGACCGTGATGGCATGGAGGTCAACGATGCAGAAGAAGTTCTCCTTTGCATCCTGGTTCTCCACCCACTGCTTGAACGCGCCGATGTAGTTGCCAAGCTGTGGGTCGCCGCTGGGCTGAACCCCGCTGAAGACGCGCTTTCTGGTTGTGGCGCCGGGTTCTTGAACAGTCATAGCGCTCTTCTCCAATTTGCGATTATCAATTTTCAAATGAAATAAAAAACCCGCCCCTACAAGGGACGGGTATGGTGTATCCGTGGTGCCACCCTAATTCGCCGCCAAGCGCGTTACGCGCCCAACAGCCTCGTTGACAGGCACGGAAGCGTTCATCGCTTCGATGCCCCGGGCCTCGGTAACGGCGCCCTCACCGGCCAAGCCTACTACCGCGTATTGCGGATTCAGTTGGCGACTCCCAGGTCCATTCGGCCATCGCGCAAGCGCCGGGCTTTCACCTCTCCCCGGCTCTCTGCCGCTCCGCCTGACGACGTACTAGTCCTGTTCTCAGCCTTTGAATCTTGATTGTGGAACTGAGTATAGGTATGCGAATCCACGAGTGTCAAGATGGATATGAAACACCGAAGACCTCTTCAGAGTCGCGGAACAAGCAGAATTTGCAGAGGCCACCGCGCATCCACTCACGCTATGACTCACTCCGTTCCTTACTCCACCTCCACCTTGTCCTCTTCATGCGATACTATGTTCGACCACAGACG
>JAAXHY010000431.1 GCA_012270665.1 Dehalococcoidia bacterium | reverse complement strand
CTCAACACCGAGTACATAGTCCGTCTGGTCGAGGCCCTCAAGCCCTATCGTATCAAGTGGCTGGAGGACTACCTCCTCCCCGAAGACCTGGACAGCTACTTCAAGGTGCGCCAGCGCGTCCCGGGCCAGACCCTGGCCACCGGCGAACACTGGTACACGATCCACCCCTTCGCCCTTGCGGCAGGGCAGGGGCTCGTTGACATACTCCAGCCCGACATATCTTGGGTCGGCGGCATGACCGCCAGCGTTCGCATCTGCCACATAGCCGAGGCTCACGGCGTTACCGTCATAGGCCACGGTGGCATGAACTACCCCTACGGCCAGCACCTCGCCTACGCCATGCCCGTCATACCCTGGGGCGAGCGCTCTGAGGGCGTAGCTCCTCCCGGCGTCCCCCTCGAGGAGATGGTACTGCTGCCAGGGACCCCCGCCATCGAGGACGGCTACCTAGTGCCCAGCGACGCCCCCGGCTTCGGCCTAGAATTCACCAAAGACTGGCTTGAGGAAAGAGCGACTTAGACATTGCGACCTATACCACTACACCCGATGCTCGCATCTCCGCCACCTCTTCCTCTGAGCATCCGAGTATCGTGGTCAGGATCTCGTCCGTGTGTTCCGAGTAACGCGGCGCCCGGGTAACGATATTCGGATCGTCGGACATCTTGACTGGTATCCCGATCATCTTGTAGTCGCCGCGCACTGAGTCATCAACCTGCACAATCATCTCACGCGCGATCAAGTGCTCGTTCTCCAGCACCTCCGTCGCCCCAATGGTCGCTCCGGAGAGGACGCCCGCATTGGCCAGCGTCTCCATCGCCTCCCACTTGGTGCGCTTCGCTGTCCACTCCGTGAGGATTTGCGTCACCTCTTCAGACTTCTCGTATCGTTTCTCTTCGCTGTCGAATCGCGGGTCGCCTATTAGGTCGGCGCGGTCTATCGCCGCCAGTGTCAAGTCCCACCCGTCACCTCGCGGGTGAATCATCACATAGTCGTCCGGACCTCCCGGCGAGCAGGGAAACACCATCGGAAGGCCGCGCATCCCAACGTGTCCGAGCCGTGGACTCGGTACGCCTTCTGCCAGTGTGCGAGTCAGCGACATCCGCATCAGGTTGACCACCGAATCTTGCATGGAGACTTCCACCATCTGGCCCAACCCCGTTCGCTCTCGCTTGTGAAGCGCGGCCAGAATGCCGATAGCGGCGTGTAGCCCGCTGCCCGAATCCCCCACGCCTGGCGAAACCGGAACAGGCGGCCTGTCTCCAAATCCGGTGGTCGCCATCGCCCCACCCGCGGCTTGCGCCACGAACTCGAATCCCTTATAATCAGAATATGGACCGTATGTTCCAAATCCTTTGATGGTCGCATATATCAGGCGAGGGTTGATCTCGTGGAGTCGCTCCCAGCCCAGGCCGAGGCGACCCATCATTCCGGGACCAAAATTCTCGACCAGGATATCCGCCCAGCCCACCAAGCCGACAAACATTTCCTTGCCCCTGTCGGTCTTGAGGTCGAGAGTGATGGCCCGCTTGTTATTGTTGAAGATCAGGAAATAAACACTATCGGAGTCCTCTCGGTGAGCCAGGTCCTTCCGGGTACTGTCTCCACCCCTGGTGTCTTCGACCTTTATGACGTCGGCGCCCAGGAAGCCCAGCATCTGGGCGCACGACGGGCCGGCCTGCACATGGGTGAGATCAAGAACTTTTACGTCCGATAGTGAACGCTCCATTTAAGCTGCTCCCTTGCCCGTATTCTGATGAGTGTGGCAAGTCTCTTGCCCTTGAATCCGACCCTCTACGCTGGCCCGGATGATTCGGTCTATGCTTGCTGCCGCCTGGTCTATTCCGCCATCGTGGTTTACGACGACATGATCGAAGAGGTGCGCCTCCCTCATTTCCTCGTAGGCGGTTTCCAATTTCACTCTGAACTCACTCTCTGACTCCGTATTGCGGATTCGCATCCGTTTCTCAAGTGAACTTAAGTCTGGAGGTTTGAGGAAAATGAGGGTCGCCTCGGGCATTAGCCGCCTTATTGTAGCTGCGCCCTGCACGTCCACTTTCATGATGACGTCCAGGCCAAGGTCTTGCGCTTGGGTCACTTGAGACTTAGGTACACCATACAGGTTCCCATATACCTCGGCCCACTCCAGTAAGTCCCCTTCCTCGATCATGTGCTTGAATGTCTGACGGTCGAGGAATATGTAGTCAACTCCGTCTTCCTCGCCCGAACGCATTCGGCGCGTCGTCGCCGTGATTGTGAAGTGGTATGGTCTTCCGAACTGCCTGATCTTGGAGAGGACTGCGTCCTTGCCTACACCGGATGGCCCCGAGAGGACAAACAAGCGTCCTCTCCGCTTCGCCGGGGACGTGGAATGTGAACTGCCCTCAAGCTCTTGCATTTTCCAATTCGCCCCAGAACGTCGGGTAGGAGACATCCGCCGCCTCGGATTCCCCGATGGTAGTCTCGCCATCCGCAATAAGGCCGGCGACCGCCATTGACATAGCGATCCTGTGATCGCCATGGCTCTCGACTTCCGTTCCAGTGAGTTTGGAGCCACCCTCTATTATCATGCCGTCAGCGGTCTCTCGAATCTTCACGCCGAGCCTGTCCAGCCCTGCGACAGTGGAGGAGATTCGGTCCGACTCCTTCACCCTGAGCTCGGCGGCGTCTCTGATCACCGTCTGTCCCCTGGCCTGGGACGCGGCTACGGCGAGGACAGGAAGTTCGTCGAGCACACGAGGAATCATGTCGCCTGAGATTTCTGTGCCCCGCAGGTCGCTGGATTCTGCCACGAGGTCAGCGGAAGGTTCGTTGCCAACCTCGCGAACATTCTCCATTCTTATGTTCGCCCCCATTTCTCTCAGAACATCCAGCACCCCAGTCCTGGTGGGGTTGATACCTACACCCTGTACAGTGACCCGGGCATTTGAGTGGGCTGCGCCGGCTACCAGCCAGAATGCCGCTCCACTGATGTCGCAGGGAACTTGTATGTCTAAAGAGGAGAGTGTCGAAGGGCGGAGGGTTAATCGAAGTCCGTCTTTCTGCACGTCTGCGCCCATGGACCCCATCATTCGCTCGGTGTGGTCGCGGGACTCCGCCGGTTGGATTACTGAAGTTTCCCCATCTGCGAACAGGCCCGCTATCAAGATGCAAGATTTCAACTGGGCGCTGGCTACCGGCATTTCGTATTCGATGCCATGGAGGTCGCCTCCATTGAATGCAAGAGGCGCAAGCGAGCCGCCGCCACGCCCCATAACCTGCGCGCCCATCATCGAGAGTGGAGTCAGGATTCGCTTCATTGGCCTTCGTCGCAGAGACCCATCGCCGGTGATGACACTGAAGAACGGCTGTGCAGCGAGGAGGCCGGATACCAGGCGCATGGTGGTGCCACTGTTGCCCGAGTATAGATAGTCCACGGGTTCGGACAGTCCATCCATTCCTTTTCCCTTTATGAGGAATGTTTCGAGACCGTCTTCGATAGTCTCCTCGATCTCGATCCCCAAGCCACGCAGGCAGCCTAGCATAGACGCGCGGTCGTCCCCGACGCAGAAGTTGGTAACTCTTGCCTGTCCATCTGAAATTGCATTCAGGAGAGCGGCCCTGTGGGAAATGGACTTGTCTCCAGGGGGTACGACGGTCGCTTCGAGTCTCGCGCTGCCATGAACAGTCCGTTCCATCTATCTGTTCCTCCTCACGTATGTCGTGCGGTCCTCTTCCTCGTTTTTAGCCACGCCCCTCAACCGCCGAGCGAGCCTATCGCCAAGCATTGCGCTCATCATTGACTCGCCTGCGGTTGGAAGTTCAGCGCCCTCTCTCGGAACCACCGCATCGGCTTCCCACTTGGCCCTGAGTTCCCAGGCTTTGACGAAGCGGTCCAAAAGCGCGTCGCCGCCGTCGCTGTCCACTTCCTGGATGGCGTTCCTGAAGTTGTAGAGCTCGAGGATCAACTGGTCAACCCAGTGTACGATTGAGTCCGGGTTGGCAAGACAGACTGCCTCGTTGTCGAGTGGGTCATTCGAGGCGTGTTTGCCGAAGGTGTTGAACTGCGACTCGGCAAGCATGTGCATCTCGCGCCAGCCGTCGCTGCCGGCGGTAGTGGTTACGAAAGCCGATGACATAATCACCGGAAGATGATGCATAGCGGCGGCGTATGAGTCGTGCTCGGCGGGGTCCAGAAAGACGGGATGGGCCCTGAGGGCTTCCACCAGCCCTACCACCGTTCTGATGGACTGCTGGTCAGTGGATTTCATCGGCGTTACTGTGTATCTCGCTCCGGTAAAGATGTCTGCGTCTGATTCTTCAATGGATTCGGGCGGCGATTTCAGCAGGGGATAGCCGCCTATGAAATTGGTGTCGCCGGGCAGAAATTCCTCCGCCCACTTCATCACGGGCGCCTTGATGTTAGATGTGTCGGTAACAACCGCGCCGGACGCGACGTATGGCCCTATTGTGTCCATGATGTCGCGCTGCTCGCTGATCGGAGCGTCGAGAATCACGAGGTGGGCGTCTTCTACCGCATCTCGCATAGAGGTTATCGTCCTGTTCGCCGCGCCGAGTTTTGAGACCGCCGAAACTGTGTTTCTGTCTCCCGAAGTGATTACGATTTCAGTGTTGCTCAGACGACGATCCATTAGGGCTAAGCCCATTGAAACTCCGACAGGGCCAACTCCTACGATGGCTATCTTTTCCAAGTCCAACCTCCACTGGCGTCCAGATGACTGTCACTCTCTGAAGATAGGTTATCACATCAGAGGTCTGCCAAGAATCACAAAGCTGAGTAAATTCAGAATCGGGCCTATGGTCATGGACAAAATCCGTAGATTGGGGGACAAAAATCCGAGCGCGATTATCACAAGCAAAATCCCCGGCCCGTAGGGTTCCAGCCTGGCGAATGAGTTGGCGGCGCTGCGCGGCAACAGCCCTAGGGCGACCTTGAACCCGTCGAGCGGAGCTATGGGCAGCAGGTTGAACACGGCGAGAAGCAGGTTCCAGAACACTAATTGTTCGAGAGTGAACGTCAGTATGGCGTCGGAGCTATATCCGGATATGGAGAAGCCGCCTTCCCCGGATTCGATGAGCCCAGCCCTGAGCGGTATAGCGAATAGGATGGCGACGATTACGTTGGAGACGGGGCCGGCGAGGGAGACGGCGGCCATACCTGGTCGGTAGCCGATCCTAAGGAACATGGGATTGACGGGTGTGGGTTTGCCCCAGCCGAATCCGGCAACGAATATCAGGATGGTGCCGAATGGTTCGAGGTGGGCGAGCGGGTTCAGGGTGAGGCGTCCCTGCGAGCGAGCGGTATTGTCACCGAGACTTGCGGCGGCGTAAGCGTGGCTGAACTCGTGGAAGGTTATCGCCAAGGTCAACGACAGCGAAAATGCCGCCAGCGTTATCAGAGCGAGAGCGGGACTTGTCTGGAAGAGGTCTATGGTTCGGAGCAGCAAGGTTCTTGGTTTTATGAGGGATTAGAAAATAAAAGCGGAGCGACATAGACGCTCCGCTTTGTATTCTACCGGACTGAATGCGGTTTGGGACTAGTGTCCACCGCAGCCGCAACCTCCTCCTCCGCCTCCACAGCCACAGCCTCCACCGCCGCCTCCGCAGGCGCATCCCCCGCCCCCGTGTCCCTGGAAGTTGGGATTGCTGATGACGAACCCACTTCTCATAAGCCCTTCCATGTAGTCAATGGTCGAGCCGTCCAGTAGGGGAGCGCTGTCGGAGTCCACAAGGACCTGGATGGTCGAGGTGTCAACCACAAGGTCATCGTCACCAACTTCCCTCTCGACGCTCAACATGTATTGGATTCCGCCTTGTGGACCGGGCATGACCATCACTCGGAGCATACCGTCCTCGTTGCCCTCCTCTTTCAGGATGTCTTGGAATTTTTCGGCGGCCAGATCGCTGACCTCTAGTAGCTCTTGAGTTGCCACGCGCATAACCTCCGCAGGCGAAATTCAGGGGTTTGATGAATTGGGCTTCATGCTATCACGGGGTGGTATATCAGTCAAGAAAGGCGACACGGGTTCCCAGGGTCATTCGATTATCAACATCATCGGACTGCAAACCCCCTCGCATGGCGAACTTGCGTATTGCTCCGTAGGGGCAACTTTTGTGGTTGGCCCTTTACTCGGGGAATCAAACCGGATAACCGAAAGCGCCCTGATACGGGTTCTGGCTTGAAATCTTTACGTTGACACGTGGAACGGGGTGGGGATATACTAACTGCTAGATTCCTTGGTGGTTTGAGCGAGGCGGCCCCACCCGTTCCCATCCCGA
>JAAXHY010000415.1 GCA_012270665.1 Dehalococcoidia bacterium | reverse complement strand
GGCGATTCGGACCTGAGACGCCTACTCTGGGGGTGTGCCTCGGCCACCAGTGCGTCGGGTACGCCTTCGGAGGGACGGTCGGCGGCGCGGGCGAGATAATGCACGGCAAGATGTCGCTCATTCACCACACTGGTGAAGGTGTGTTCAGCGGTCTGCCCAACCCGTTCGAGGCGATAAGGTATCACTCTCTGGCTGTGTACCGGGATGACCTGCCCAATGAACTCGAGATCACGGCTTGGACGGACAGGGGCTTGATAATGGGAGTTCGGCACAATGAGTATCCTATTGAGGGGATACAGTTCCACCCTGAGTCCATAATGACCAAGGTCGGCAAGGACCTGCTTAAGAATTTTCTGGACGTGCCTGTTACAGATGCGCGGGGAGGACAGTCATGATACAGGACGCGATACAGGCGGTGGTTGAAGGTCAGAATCTCACCTCCGATCAGGCTGCCGCGGCGATGGATGAGATAATGAGTGGAGAGGCGACGCCAGCGCAATTCGGCGCGCTCGTGACCGCGCTCAGGATGAAGGGCGAGACGGTTGACGAGATAGCGGGTATGGCGCGGGTCATGCGCGAGAAGTCTCTCCATGTAAATGCGACGGGCAGGGTCGTTGATACCTGCGGCACCGGCGGCGACAGTTCCGGCAGTTTCAATATATCCACCACAGCCGCTTTTGTGGTGGCGGGAGTGGGGGAGAAGGTCGCCAAGCACGGCAACCGCTCTATGTCCGGCTCGACCGGCTCTGCTGATGTTCTGGAAGCGCTCGGCGTCAAGATTGACTTGTCCCCTGAATCTGTCGGCAGGTGCATAGACGAAGTGGGTTTCGGCTTCATGTTCGCGCAGGGCTTTCACCCGTCCATGAGGTTCGCCGCCGGACCCAGGCGCGAGATTGGCATCAGGACGGTGTTCAATATACTCGGTCCGCTTACCAACCCGGCGAACGCAACACGGCAACTTATCGGCGTCGCCGACCCGTCCATCGCCGAGCGTATGGCGCGGGTTCTCGGACAACTGGGCAGCGAAAAAGCCCTCGTTGTGCATGGTTCGGACGGCATGGACGAGTTGACTGTCACAGGGCCCTCCACAATATGGCAGCTTGAGAACGGTGAGGTTTCGAGCTACGAGTTCTCGCCTGAAGGACTGGGTTTCTCGCTCTCCGACGCCGACTCTATCCGTGCGGACGGGCCGGAAGACAGCGCCCGGATCGCGAGAGCGGTCCTCTCAGGTGATCCGGGGCCTGCGCGTCTGGTAGTCCTGCTGAACGCCGCCGCCGCGCTCGTTGCTGCCGGTAGCGCGGACACGCTGTCTGCGGCAATTCACATGGCCGCGCGCTCGATTGACGAGGGCGAAGCTATGGACAGGCTCAACGCGCTCGTCGAACTCAGCCGGACCCTGGACTGATGGCCAAGTCATCCGAGTGCGCCGGAGCGCATCCTGCTATCAGAGACTCCAAGGCTGTCCTTTTCGACTTCGATTTCACACTGGCCGACTCGTCCGTGGGGATCACCGCCTGTATCAACTACGGACTCACGCAACTCGGCCTGCCTGAAGCTCCGCGCAACAAAATAATGAAGACCATCGGACTGTACATTCCCGAGGCCCTGGTTGCGCTCGTTGGCGAGGAGTATCGCTGCAGGGGGCAGGAATTCTTCGGTTACTTCACCCAGAAAGCGGACGAAGTCATGGCGGACGGCACACACATCTATCCCGCCGCAGGCCATATTATTCCTTCGCTCGTCCGGCTTGGGTATCGAGTGGGCATAGTGTCCACCAAGTACAGGTATCGTATTGAGGGCATGATGGAGGAGGCAGGTCTTCTCGATTGCCTGGATGTCATCATTGGGGGCGAGGACGTAACTCGCCACAAGCCCGCCCCCGGTGGCCTCATCAAGGCTGCCGAGTGCCTTGACCTCGGAGTCGAGGACTGCTTGTACGTGGGAGACAGCCATGTTGACGCGGACGCGGCGCGGTCTGCGGAGATGCCGTTTGTCGCAGTCCTGTCGGGAACGACTACTGCCGAGGTTTTCTCCGAATACCCGAACGTGGCGATAATGCCGGGAATTGATGGTCTGGTCGGAGAGGCATTCTGTTAGAATGTGATTGACCCTCTTGATGGTATTGTTGGAGGAGCGAATGACGGAATCTGGTGATGGATGACAATCAGCTTGGCCGTGTGTCCATCTGGAGCGTGCTTGCAAAGTACTGGAACTCATTCGTATGGGTTCTCATTGCGTTTCTCATAATTTGGACATCAGTGTTCGTATCGGCATACGACTTTGCGAGGGTTGCGAACGACAGCGCCAATGCAGTGTCGTCGCCTTTCATGTCTGGATCCGGCGTCGCTGTTGCGTTGTTGTTCGTGAAGGACTACGCCACCTATACCATCGGAGCCATGATGATGCTGGTGATTGTCTTGGCGCTGTTGATGGACGGAACGGAGAATTTGAAGATGACACTTACACGTTGGCTTCGAGAGAAAGTTGAAGAAGAACAGAGGGCTAAAGCGCGTGCCGAGGGTCTATCCGAGGGCAGAACGGAGGGCAGGGCCGAGGGTGTATCGGAGGCTAACCGCAGGTGGTCTGACTGGTATCTCAGGCTGAAGGAGGCCGAAGAAAAGAATGAGCCTTTCGACGAGCCCCCTCCGGAATTCTAGTTCTGAAGGAGCGAATACGCTGATATGGTCGTCAAGGTGGATTCTCCGGACATACTCAAGGAGATAGTCGAGGTCAAGAGTGAGGAAGTCGAACGCCTCAAGACCGAGGCTCCGCTCGAATCACTGCTCGAAAGAATCGAATGGCAGGCTGACCCTCTGGATTTTTCCACCAGACTGAAGGGAGCCGATATAAAGGTCATCGCCGAGGTGAAGAGAGCGTCCCCTTCTAGGGGAATCCTCAGAGAGAACCTGAACCCCGCATGGCTCGCGACACAGTATGTCAAGAACGGTGCGGCGGCCATATCCGTCCTGACCAACAAGGACCACTTCCAGGGTAGTTTGGCGGACCTAGAAGCCGCCGGCGCGGTGGCTCATACTCACTTGGTCCCCGTACTGCGTAAAGAGTTCATCTTCGACTCCTACCAGGTTCACGAGGCGCGCGCCTACGGAGCCGACGCGATATTGCTCATAGTGTCTATGTTGGATATCGACGCTCTGGCGGCCCTGAAGGAACTCGCCGAGCGTTACGGTATGCAGTGCCTGGTAGAAGTCCATGACGAATCCGAAATGGACATCGCAATCGAGGTCGGCGCCCAAATCATAGGAATCAACAACCGCGACCTGAGGACGTTCCACACGACGCTAGACGTAACTGATAGGCTGGGTCCCAGAGTGCCTCCAGATACTATTCTAGTGAGTGAAAGCGGACTAAGAACGCGAGACGACCTCGAGCGCGTCAGGTTAGCGGGCGC
>JAAXHY010000074.1 GCA_012270665.1 Dehalococcoidia bacterium | reverse complement strand
TCGATCACCTTCTGGTGGCGGCGTTGCAGCGAACAATCCCGCTCGAACAGATGCACCGCATGGGTGCCATCACCAAAGACCTGCACCTCGATATGGCGCGGTTTGGAGACGAATTTCTCGTTCAGCACAGCATCATTGCCAAACGCGGTCCGGGCCTCGCCCCGGGCACTGTCCAGCGCATCCGCGAACTGCCCCGGTCCCTCGACCAGGCGCATCCCCTTGCCGCCGCCGCCCGCCGCCGCCTTGACCATGATGGGAAAGCCGATGTCCCGCGCCGCCGACCGCGCCGCCGCCGCATCCTCCACCGCGACCCCGGGGATGACATTCACTCCCGCCTTCAACGCCCACTCCCGCGACTCCACCTTGTCGCCCATCGCTTTGATGGCGAACGGCGACGGCCCGACAAACGCGATGCCGGCGTCCTCGACCGCCTGCGCGAACGCCGCGTTCTCGGACAAGAACCCGTATCCCGGATGAATCGCGTCCGCCCCGGTCGACGCCGCCGCTTCCAGCACCCGCTCCATGTTCAAATACGATTGACTCGCCGCCGCCGGCCCAATCCCCACCGCCTCGTCCGCGAGCCGGGTATGCGGCGTATCCGCGTCCGCTTCGGAATGGACGGCGACCGTGGCAATCCCCATCCGCCGCGCCGTGGCGATGATGCGGCAGGCGATTTCGCCGCGATTGGCAATGAGGATTTTGGGGAACACTTGGATTTTGGATTAAAGAGGGGATTAGATTAACTTCGTCTAAAGTTTTCCATGATGTTAGGGATGCTAATGTTGCTCCAGCAGGCGCGAGTCAGTTCCGAGGCCACAGGGGGGAACGCACCGTGTACAGTCTTGATTCCTCTTGAGTCCAAGAATTCTACCACAGGGACAAAATCTCTATCCGAGGACAAGAGTACAGCTAAATCGTAATTGTCAATCCAGGCCAACCTGATCATGTCGGTCACAATCCGAGTGTCCACACCCTTCTCTTCAGTTCCTCGCATATCCGACCCACATTCGGGACAGTGAGATATTACTTGATGGCAGGACGGACAGTTTGGGCCACTGCGCTTACGTTGCCGTTGAAGCATGGAGACCTGTACGCCAGTAAATTTGTCAAGCGTGTTCAGCGCCCATTGTCGCAGCCCGATGTCATTCGCGCTAGCAGGGTCATAAGACCCATAGACATTCATTCCCTGATATTCGATGTCCGCAGTCGGCTCTACAACATTCAACGACTCTTGCGCCATGATTCTGCCCAACTTCAACCAGTCTATTCGGAAGCCCTGTTCCAGATTGTTCACCGATAGCTGAAAGTTCCAGAAGTCAACAAAGACTCTTACGCGAACAGTATGCTCCATTCCAGAGTCAGAAATCATGTTCATCTGGGTTTATCTCAAACAAAATACAGGGACGCTCTGAAGCGCCCCTGGGGTTGTGATGATCGGGCTGTTGTCTTCTCCCGTCTGCCGGGCAACTTCCCGATGGGTTATAATGAATCCAGTTTAGGACAGGGCGTTTATGCTGTCAAGTTGCAACCACGACCAACTGGTCGCCTTCGGAGACGGACTGATCCTCTTCGACGTGGACGGCGGACACAGTGCCGTCGTAGTCGCAGATTATCTCGTTCTCCATCTTCATGGACTCGACCACCACGACTACGTCGCCGTCGCTAACCGAGTCCCCCTCCGATACCAGGACCTCTATCACGCGGCCCGTCATAGGTGAGTGTATTGTTACGTCTGCCAATGTAGTCTTACCTCTGTGAGTTTTTAGTTGTTAGTCATTAGTAGTCAGTTTTTGGGTGTTCAGTCGTCCGGTTGGAACAGACCGATGGTCTCACATTGCTCCAACTGTGAAATCCGCGCATCGTTCATGCCGAGCAGTTCATTCAGAATCTTCTCAGTATGTTCCCCTAGTCTAGCGGAAGGAATCCATGAGGCGCGATCCATCCCATCCATCCTGAGCGCCTGACCCGGATACACCTTCGTTCCAACGTCCGGCTCATTGATCTCCACGAAGAAGTTTCGCGCGTCAAGATGCGGGTCGGCAAGAAGTTGATAGTTCTTCGAGGCGCGACCGGCGGCGATGCCAACCGACTGGAGGGCCGCGGCCAGTTCGGCTCCATCCCGCTCGCGCGTCCAGCCAGCGATCATGCCGTCTAACTTCTTCATATTGCTCCGCCTTGAGGACTCACCTGAAAATTCATCGGAGTCGGCGAATCCGGGCCGGCCCATCAGGCGGCACAGCTCGCGCCATTGTTCGTCTGAGGTGACACAGATGGCAATCCACTCGTCCTCGCCGCGCGCCGGATAGACGCCGTATGGGGCGTGGTCGGGGTGGGAGTTGCCGACACGCGGGGGCTGGATTTCGATTCTGGAGTGGGCCGCTATGAACTCGCCTACCTGGCAAATCGGGCCTTCTATGAGCGCGAGGTCAATGAATTGGCCCTGTCCGGTGCTCCTGCGATGGTTGAGCGCGGTCATGATGGCGGCCACCGAATTGAGAGCCGACACCGGATCGGGATAGGCGAGCGAGGAGGTGCGTGGAGGGCCGCCCTCGTAGCCCATCATGCTGGGTATGCCGGTCATGGCCTCGACCGATGGGCCGAAGGCGGGATAGTCGGCGTACTTGCCCGTGGTGCCGAAGCCGGGCATCGAGCACATCACGATGTCAGGGCGAACTTTACGCAGGTCCCGGTATGTCAGGTTGAAGTTTCGCATGACGCGGGGACGGAAGTTCTCCACCACCACGTCGGCGGTAGCGGTCAACTCCAGAAATA